>JAAXIL010000016.1 GCA_012270355.1 Psychrobacter sp. | reverse complement strand
GGTGCTCATCGTCCACTGTGTAGCCGTTTCGTTTAAGCAGGTCGAGGGCTTTTAGTCCAAACGGGCAAACGTGCTTTTCTTTGACCATGCGGTACAGCGTGGCGTGTTTAGAAGTGGTCATGTGTTCTCCTTGCTTCTTATGAGTGACAGAGGATAGGTCAATTCAAGCGTGTGGCTTAACTATAGCCTGCGTCAAACTAAATCGGTACGGCGTTAGACTCGCTCGAAGTACTACGTGTACATCATCGCTCGTCTGCCTTGTACCGAATTTATTTGACTTTGACTATACTTAGGCGAAAAGACGACTTAGGCGAAAAGGCGAAAAAGCCTGCAGGTGCTTGCTGCCGTCATTATTGATGAACAGAAATTATTCCAATTCTTCAATCAATGCCTGCATCTCTTTAATCTCTCGTTCCTGAGCTGATATGATGTCATCAGCAAGTGCTCTGACCCGTGGGTCGTCAATATCAGCTCTTGAGCTGGTCAATATGGCGATGGAGTGATGCGGTATCATGGCTTGCATCCAGTCTACTTGATCCACCGTTTGTTGAGAACGCACCCCCCATATGCCCAATGCAAATAGCACCACACTGATGCCATAAATCAAGAGATTAAGCTTCGTCTTTTTATACATATTGCTCATAAAGGCAAGCATAATCACTGCCATGCCTGCCCCCATATACAGTGCCATATAGGCACGGGTTTCGCTAAAATAAACGTGATCCCATCGGTAAGTGTTAAAATACATCATCACATACATCACTAAGGTTGAAGTGAGGATCATGAGAGTAAATTTTACATAAGGGTTCATAGAGGATGCAGATGAGTCCATCAAGAGTACTCCTATTTAGAAGTGAGCAAAGCCATTATGCGGTGGTTACAATGCACAATAGGCTGTAAAACGCCCAGGGTATTGTGAGTATTACTGAGCCAAAATGACATCATCACAAGGCAGTCGAGTACAAATATATATGTCATACTTTAAACGAGACTAACCCCGTACCAGTTTTATATGGGACTGGCTGTATCATTTCGCAATCATTTCGCTGGTGATAGCGTACTGTGATGGGGGTGATACCTTGATAAATCAATCTCATTGATATTTAGCACCTGTATTCACATTTTATAATGGCGACTTTTTGTCCAAAATTCCGTACCACTTCGTTAAACTATCGGTTAAATAGAATGACTATTTGCCCTCAACTTGCTTCGAGGTGCCCATGTTTGTCCTATTAAAATGGCTAGTGATTTGCATTGTAGGCGTTATCGTGCTGACCTATCTATTTTTAAGATTCGCCCCGACCTTCGGCGGTTTGCCCGATAGCGACACGCAAGCTCGCATCAACGCCTCGCCCAACTTTGATGGCAACACCTTTGTCAATCTCACGTCTACCAATGCGAGTACCATTGACCTATCGACTGGCACGGCAAGTGAACAAGCAAGCGAAGGCAATGTGCTGTGGCAATTCATCTTTCCGCCCAAGGGTAAAAATCCTAGCGAGCCTGTGCAGTCGCAAAAGTTAAACCTGCTGAATGAACCGTTAACCGATGGTGAGTTTGTGTGGCTGGGGCATTCGACGGTATTATTTAAGACGGCAGGCAAAACGCTGATTACGGACCCTGTGTTTCATCGTGCCTCACCGTTGCCGATTGGCGGAAAGCCGTTTGCGTATCAAAACACGCCGACGGTGGCGGACTTGCCGAACGTCGATGCGGTGCTGATTTCGCATGACCATTATGACCATCTTGACCATAAAGCCATTGCTCAAATCAACGCTAAAACGGGGCATTTTTATGTGCCCTTGGGCGTAAAGTCGCACTTAATGCGGTGGGGCGTGCCATCTGACAAAATCAGCGAGTTTGATTGGTATGAATCGGTGAAATTAGATGACGTTGAACTCACCTTCACGCCAACCCGCCATTTTAGCGGACGCAGGCTAACGGGCCATCGCACCACGCTGTGGGGCAGTTGGGCGGTGGTGTCGCCAGATTTAAGCGTTTATTTTAGTGGCGATGGGGGCTATTCGCCTGAGTTTGCCAACATTGGTGAAAGGTTTGGTGGATTTGACGTGGCATTTATCGAGGATGGGGCGTATAACGAACGCTGGCGAGACGTGCTCATGCTACCTGAAGAGTCGGCACAAGCAGGGTTTGATTTGCAGGCAAAGGTGGTGCTTCCGATTCATTGGGGCAAGTTTGATTTGTCGATGCACGAGTGGCGTGAACCCATCCGCCGTATCACGCAGGCGGTGCATCAAGGCAATGCCAATCGCCCAGCCGATGAACAAATCACGCTTGCCACGCCGAGCGTGGGGCAGGTGTTTGATTTAGACGATTTGCCGAATGAGGCGTGGTGGGAAGATAGTCAACATTAATCTTTTAGACAATGAGATGCTCACAAAAGACAATAACAACGATAACAACAATTAAGGATAACAAATGGATTGGTCAAAATGGATGGCAGTGGATAGCACGCAGGTGTTGGGCATATTTGTGACGGCAGTAGGCATTTATGCGGGATTGATGCTATTTACTCGCCTGATGGGCTTAAGAAGTTTTTCCAAGCTGTCCAGCCATGACTTTGCCATGACCGTTGGTATCGGTAGCATCTTGGCATCTACGGTGCTGTCAAAAAATCCATCCCTGTTGCAAGGCTTGGTCGCCATCGCTTCGTTGTTTATCTTGCAGGGCGTGGTGTCTTGGCTTCGTCGTCATGTTAAACCCATTAAATATTTAGTGGATAATGAGCCATTGGTATTGATGGCACATGGCGAATATTATTGGAGCAACATCAAAAAAGCCAACCTTGCCAAAAGTGACATTCAAGAAGTGCTACGCAAAAATGGGCTTAAATCCAAAACCGAAGTGTTTGCGGTGATTATGGAAACCACGGGTGACATGAGCGTCATCAAGCAAAATGACGTTAATCCTGATTTGGATTTGTTCGATGACATTCGAGAGTGTGAGGATTTGATACAGGGCGGTCAGTTTAAAAAATAGGCTTCCGTTTGCATTGCATTGATATGGGCATTGGCGACGTTGTCTATTTGGCTCAGTCATGAAGCGGTACGGTTTCAGGGCGTGGTTTGGGGCTGACCTCGGTGCTTAGTATGCCCGCATTCTGCTTAATGACCAAAAGCTGATTGATTTTAACGCCTTCGGTGTCCAATATCTCAAACTTAAACCCATCATATTCCACAGTGTCCGTCTTTTTGGGAATTTTGCGAAGCATATACATCATAAACCCGCTCATGGTTTCGTAGTTTTCGCTGTTGGGTAGGGCAGGCAGGTTCAATGCCCGCACCACGTCCTCAATGGGTGTCATGCCATCAATGAGCCATGAGTCATCCGAGCGTTGCACGATGGGGGCTTCTTCCGTCGTCACCAGCTCGCCCATGACAATGCTCATTACATCTTTTAAGGTAATCACCCCCACCACCAAGGCGTATTCATTCACGATAACTGCAAAGTCTGACCCTGTAGATTTAAACGTTTCGAGCACCTCAAACAAAGACAAGGTATCTGGAATAAAAAGAGCCGAGCGTATCATGCTGTCGTCTAACAAATTGACTTCCTGCTGTTGAAGCACCTGTGCCAAATAGTGGCGTGATTCCACATAGCCAATGATTTGTTCTAAATCGTCCTCACGGCATACCAAAAATTTATGGTGCGGGGCACGTATCATTAGGTTAATGATGGACTGTTTGTCGTCATCCACGTCGATATATTCGATATACTCACGGGCAGTCATCACCGAAGTGACGGTACGTTCTTGCATCTCAAAAATGTTTTCAATCAGGTGATGCTCTTGATGACCCACCACGCCAGCTTCGGCACCTGCATCCATCACGGCATAGATGTCCTCTGAGGTCATCTCTTCTTGTCGCACGGTAGAGATGCCAAACAGTTTAAACACCGTATTAGCAGTGCCATCAAACACCCAAATCAAGGGCTTTAAGACAAAAATCAGCACCAGCATGGGACGCACCATTTTTAGAGCGATGGCTTCGGCGTTGGACATGGCAAGTCGTTTGGGCATCAGGTCAGCAAACAGCACGAATACACTGGTGACCACCATAAACGATAGGACAGATGCCAGCGTTTCATGCCCCACCACGCCCAATAAATAGGGGCTGATAGATGCCTCACCGATAACCCCAGCCAAAATGGCAATGGCGTTTAGGGCAACTTGCACCACCGTGATGAAACTGCCGGGGTGTTCTTGCATTTTCATCACTTCAAGGGCACGGATATCGCCTTCTTTAGCAAGAATTTGGAGTTTGATTTTGCGTGCCGATGCCAACGCCAGCTCAGAGCTTGAGACGATGGCACTTAGGGCAATCAGCAGGATAATCAATAGACTGGCGAGGGACAGGCTCATGGGTGTCTCAGCAAGATGGGATTGAGTGCAATATTAAACCTGATTGGGATGAGATTGGTGATATTTTTGATGGGAAGGGGGTTTGGGGCTTTGGAATGATAAATGAACTTGATTTGATGAGCTTTACTCAATAGGTAGTTTTACCTTAGTTTTATGCTCATCAAATTCCAGATAAGAACCATAAATGGCTTTAATTTTTTGTAGAATATCGTCTTGATTATGGTTGTCCAAGCCATTTGCATGACGTTGCTGATAAAGAATATGTGCAACCGTCTTAATACTCATCCAATCACCCGTTCCTACCTGTTGGCTAATAAGATTTCTAATACAGCTAATAAACTTAGCAAAGCTAAATTTTCTCACGTAAATGGTTTTATCCGCTATGTTTGTCTCAAATTTTGGCAATGAGTTTATAAATTCTGATAATTTGCTGTATCCATAAGTTCGAGTATCAAAGTCAGGTTTAACCGTGCTGATATAGCTTCCTACTTCACTAAGACTTGCCCAGCCATTATCTTTGGTACATTCCTTAACTGCTTTATAAATCAGATTAAGTGTTTGGGAATCAATATTGATGGGCTGTGATGTTAGTTCGTTCACTTCACTAACGGTTTTTTCCTGATTAACCGTACCTTCAGATTTGTTTTTAAGAGGCATCAAATTTTCGATATAGAAAAAACGGTCGCACGCATTAACAAATGAGTTGACCGTATTTTGTTTGCCAAAACCATAAACCGTTAAACCACTTTCTCGAATGCGAGAAACTAAAGGCGTAAAATCGCTGTCGCTTGAGACAATACAAAATCCATCCAAATCGCCAGCGTACAATAAATCCATGGCATCAATGACCAGTTTCATGTCGGTCGCATCTTTTTGCTTCACATAGGCAAACTGTTGCACGGGCGTTATGGCATTGGGCAGTAATTTATCTCGCCATGTTTGCAAATTTTCCATGCTCCAATCGCCATAAATACGTTTGACACTGGCAATGCCATATTTCGCAATTTCTTCAAGGACAGGTTCGATGGCGTGTGCAGACGTATTATCCGCATCAATTAAAACGGCGAATTTTTTTATCTCCTTATTCACTCAGCCACCCTAATCCCACTCACACCCTGAAACCCTCTTGGCAACTGCGAGCCACGGTTGCCCCGTTTACCTGTGTAATTAGCAAGGTCGTTTGGTTTGAGCGTCACATGACGTTTGCCTGCGGTGATGGTTAAGCTATCCGTATGGTGCAGTGGCGTGATGGCAACCACTTCCTCACCGTCTTTGAGGTTAATCAACTTGTTGCCTTTGCCACGGGCTTGTTCGGGCAACTCCTCCAGTGAGAATACCAGCAAATAGCCTGCCGAAGTCGCTACTGCCAATTGGTCGTGAGCAGGTTTGGTGAGCGTATTGCCGTTATCATCTTCAATCTCGAGATCTTTAGATTGCACGGTCACCACATCGAGCAGTGTGGCATCATCGGCAAAGTTGATGATGTTTTTGCCTGCCTTTTGGTTGGTGTCGAGATTGCCCAAGGTGTTGACAAAGCCATAGCCTGCCGAGCTGGCTAAAATCACTTTTTCGTCCGCTTCGCCAGCGAGCAGTTGCACAAAATTTGCCCCTGCTGGCGGTTTGAGAACGCTAGTGAGTGGGTCGCCCTGTCCTCGGGCTGAGGCAAGCGTGTGAGCGTCTATGCTGTAGCTTCGCCCTGCCGTATCCATGATGTAAATTTTACCATTGGATTTGGCATTGATGTGCGATTGATAGGCATCGCCCGAGCGGTAGCTCATGTTGGGTGCGTCCACATCGTGCCCTTTTGCCGAACGTACCCAACCTGCTTTCGACAAAATCGCCGTGACAGGCTCGCTAGGAATGAGGTCAGACTCTTTTAGAGCAGTGGCTTCCTCTCGCTCCATCACGGGCGACATGCGAGCGTCGCCGTGTTCTTTCATGTCGGCGGTCAGCTCATCAATCATCAAATTGGTTAAGCTGTCAGCATCATCAAGGTAGTTTTGCAGTTTGGCTCGCTCTTTGCCAAGTTCGTCTTGTTCCGTGCGTAATTCGATTTCTTCCAGCTTCGCCAGTTGACGCAAACGAATATTCAAAATCGCATCGGCTTGAATGGCAGACAACTCAAAACGGCTCATCAACTCCGCTTTGGGGTCTTCTTCTTCCCGAATGATGGCAATGACCTCATCAATGTTCAAATAAGCAATTAACAAGCCTGCCAAAATATGCAAACGGTCATCAATTTTGTCTAAGCGATGTTGAATACGACGAGTCACCACCGCACGGCGAGAGGTGAGCCATTCGCTTAAAATTTCCTTGAGATTTTTTACTTGTGGCTTGCCGTTTAAGCCAATCAGGTTGAGATTGACTCGATAATTACTCTCAAGCTCGGTACTGGCAAACAAATGGCTCATTACTCGCTCAACGTCCACCCGTGTAGAACGCAGACTGAGCACGATACGGCACGGCTTTTCGTGATCGGACTCATCATTGATGTCGGTCACCCACGGCAACTTTTTGTCGGTCATCAGCTTGGCAATTTGCTCAATGATTTTATTGCCAGACACCTGATAGGGCAGGGCAGTGATGATGACTTGTGACTTGTCATTTTTGTCCAGCTCATACATCGCCCGCATTTTATAACTGCCTTTGCCCGTCTCATACAAGGCTTGCAAATCGGCTTTGGGCGTGATGATTTCGGCATGGGTTGGCAAATCAGGGGCAGGAATGGACTGCGTGAGTTGTTTGACCGACAGGTCGGGATTTTTGAGCAAACGAACACACGCCCGCACCACTTCAGTTAGGTTGTGGGGTGGAATGTCGGTTGCCATGCCCACCGCAATACCTGTCGTGCCGTTGAGCAAAATATTCGGCAAACGAGCAGGCAAAGTCACAGGCTCTTGCAATGAGCCGTCAAAGTTGTCTTGCCAATCCACCGTACCTTGACCGAGTTCGGTCAGCAAGGTGTTGGCATAGGCACTCATCTTGGCTTCGGTGTATCGCATGGCGGCAAATGATTTGGGGTCATCAGGGCTGCCCCAGTTGCCTTGCCCCGCGATGAGTGGATATCGGTAGCTAAACGGCTGTGCCATCAGCACCATCGCTTCATAGCAGGCACTGTCACCGTGCGGATGATATTTACCCAGCACATCCCCCACAGTGCGAGCCGACTTTTTTGGTTTGGCGGAAGCTTTTAGCCCAAGCTCGCTCATGGCATAGATGATGCGACGTTGCACGGGCTTTAAGCCGTCAGAGATGTGTGGCAACGCCCTGTCCATGATGACGTACATGGCGTAATTGAGGTACGACTGCTCGGTAAATTCGGCAACCGAACGAGTATCCATCTGATCGAGGACGGATTGGGCTTGGGTTAAATCGGACATGGATATCTTCTTTTATGAAATTAAACTTTATCCTAGCTTAATTTTCCCATCTTAAAAAGTAAATCATAAGACGGAGGTCAAATTAAACGACAACAGGTGTCGCAAATGAGTGTCGCCATTATTTGGTTGTGGACTTGATTTGGGATTGTTTAGACAAAGTTGACAACCTAAGATGATATGCTTTATGGTCACCGCTTATTTAGAACAGAGACGCAAAAAATGTTGTGAAACCCGACTAAACTAGTGTATTTTAGAGAAGTTTATTTCTTCAACTATCCGTTTAATTCATCTTAGGAGAACCGTTTCATGGACGATAGCAAAAACGCAGACAACCTCATCCGTCACAATGACAAGCCTTGGTTAAAAACGTATGACCGTCTGGGCTTGAATTACAACATTAATCTACCTTCGAATAACACCTCACTCATTGATGTGTGTGAGCAAAAATTAAATAAATATGCTGACCGTACAGCCTATGTGTGTATGGGGGCGGAACTGTCTTTTGCTGATGTGGATGAGTACAGTCGACAAATTGCCGTATATTTGCAATCGCTGGGTCTAAAAAAAGGTGACAAAGTGGCGGTGATGATGCCGAACATTTTGCAATTGCCCGTCACCATGATTGGCGTGCTTAGAGCAGGCATGACGCTTGTGAATGTCAACCCGCTTTATACCACCAAAGAGTTAGAACACCAGCTCGATGATTCTGATGCCAAAGTTCTATTTATCTTAGAAAACTTTGCCAAAACCTATGCCGACATTGACGAGAGCCGTGTTAAACATGTTGTCGTAACCGCAATGGGTGATTTGATGGGGTCGCTAAAAGGCTTTATGGTCACCAATGTGGTGCGTCATGTCAAAAAGATGGTGCCATCATATAATATCCCTGGACATCAAAAATTTAAAAGCGTGCTGGGTCGCCATTCTGCCAGTCGCTACAAACGCCCAAGCGATGTCACCTTAAATGACATTGCCATCTTACAATACACAGGCGGTACAACTGGGGTGGCAAAAGGAGCGATGCTCACGCACAGAAATATCGTGGCAAACCTCATTCAATGTAACACCTTTTTGGGCGATGAGTTCGACGAGTTTGAAGCCCGTGGCGAACAGCCGGTAATTATTACCGCCTTACCGCTCTATCACATTTTCTCATTCACAGTTTGTGGTATGTTCGGTATTTATCGGGGTTGTATTTTGTCACTCGTACCAAACCCACGGGATGGCAAAAGCCTTATTAAAGCTTATAAGGACTATCCGCCCGCCTTTTTCCCTGCGGTAAATACCTTGTTTAATGCCCTTGCTAACTCAGAAGCATTCCAGTCACTGGATCACAGCAAACTGAAGATGTCAATGGGTGGCGGCATGGCGGTTCTAAAACCAACTGCTGAGAAATGGGAACAAGTAACGGGTAGTGTGATTATTCAAGGTTATGGACTGTCAGAAACCTCTCCTGTTGCCACTGCCAATTCCATTAAAGAAAATCACTTCACCGGCACGATTGGCGTGCCGATGCCGGGTACGGACGTGGCGATTTTGGATGAGGCAGGTAATGAGGTTGCCATTGGCGAACGGGGTGAGATTAGTGTGCGTGGTCCGCAGGTGATGAAGGGTTATTGGAACCGTGAAGATGCCACGGCGAACGTGATGACCGATGACGGATTTTTCCGCACAGGCGACATTGGTATCATGGACAATGAAGGCTATGTCACCATTGTGGATCGCAAAAAAGACATGATTTTGGTGTCGGGCTTTAATGTTTATCCGAATGAGGTTGAGGACGTCATGGCAGGGCATCCGAAGATTTTGGAATGTGGCGTGATTGGCATCGAAGATGAGAAGAGTGGCGAAACTCCAAAGATTTTTGTGGTGAAATCTGACCCAAGTTTAACCGAAGATGAAGTCATCAATTATGGCAAAGCCAATCTCACGGGTTACAACCGCCCTCGGGTGGTTGAATTTATCG
>JAAXIL010000167.1:2489-9742 GCA_012270355.1 Psychrobacter sp. | reverse complement strand
CGGATGATGCGGTTAAAAACAGCGACAAGGGTGGTAGCAATGGGGATGATGCGCGTAGGATTGATGGGTGCGGCAAATGCTGAAACCACCATTCCTGTTGACATGGCAAGCACGACGGCAACCAAACACGAAATTGCGGTGCTACAAGTCTTATCCGAAATCTGCCCGCCGATGCTCAATGATTGGCAACGCACCCGCTTTGATAAAGCCTATGACTATGAATTAAAGCAACTTATGCCCACCATTTCTAACCCACAAGCCGCCGTTCGTTATCTATCCACTCAGCAAGATTATAAAGTGGTATTAAGTAGCATGCGAGATTGGACAATGGGTTTTTCGGATGCCGAAAACCTAGCACTCTGTCAAGAGTTGGCCACCTCGAAATACCCTTACTAACTCACTATTACCTAAACCGCCATGTTGTTATATTAATGTCATTATTTGAGCCAATTTGCCTAGCAGATTGGCTTTTTTGTGCCGGTGCGTTAATTCGTTTTATTTAAGCGAGTTTTATCAACTTTATTTTATTTCTCATTTATCCCTTACCAAAGATTTGCTACCATAGTCCCCTTTTGATTTTATACGTCCTAACCTTATCTGTTTTTACGGTGTCATTTGCTATGTCTGTTTTTTCTCGTCTACTCATCGATGCAACTACCAACATAACCTCATCCTCAGCCTCGGACTCTACGCAAAAAAAACAGAGCAAAGGACGCATTAAAACCGTATTGCTCACGGTGAGCATGGCAACCGCTAGCCTATCCACAGCGTTTGCCCTTACCCCACCCGAAATGGACAACACCGCTTATGTGCTGATGGACTATGACACGGGCGAAATTTTGGCTCAAAAAAATGCCGACGAACCCTTGCCCCCTGCTTCTTTGACCAAAATGATGACCAGCCACATCATCGAGAATAAATTGCAGTCAGGTGAGCTTAAAGAGTCCGATGAAGTCTTAATGAGTGAGAAGGCATGGTGCAAGGGGAGCAGTTCTGAGTCGTGCATGTATGTGCCCGTCAATACCAAAGCCTCGGTGATTGACATGCTTCGAGGCATCATCATTCAATCGGGCAATGATGCCTCACGAGCCATGGCAGAACACTTGGCAGGCAGTGAAGAAGCCTTTGCTCAAATGATGAATAGCGAGGCGGAACGTCTCGGCATGACCAACTCTCATTTCATGAATGCCACGGGGATGCCAGCGATAGGACATGAGGCTTCGGCTCGGGATTTGGCAATTTTAGCCCGAGCCATCATCTCTGAGGGCGGCAAGTATTACCCCATTTATGCCGAAAAAGAATTTGAGTTTAATGGCATCAAACAGGGCAACCGTAACGCCCTGCTCATGACCGACGACACCGTGGATGGACTAAAAACAGGACACACCAACGCCGCAGGGTATTGTTTGGTAGCCTCGAGCAAGCGAGATGACATGCGTCTGATTTCGGTCATCATGGGCACAGATAGTATGCAAGAGCGGGCGGATCAATCTCGAGAGCTATTAAACTGGGGCTTTGGACATTTTGCCACAGCCGTAGTTGCTCCCGCCAATCAATTTGTCGCCAAGGTGCCTGTGTACTTTGGACAAGAAGATGAAGTAACGGTAGCCACCGGTGATGCACTTAAGGTGCTGATTGCTAAAGTCGAGCAGGACAACATCGAGACCGTAGTTGATATGAATGACGCTTTAGAAGCTCCCATTACAAAGGGACAAGAGGTGGGTAAGATGCTCGCGATGGTCGATGGCAAATCTGTGGCATCTGTGTCTGTGGTTGCCACATCAGACATTGCTGAGGCCGGCTTTTTTAAGAGAACATGGCAACACATTAGCCGTTGGTTTGGTGGATTATTTTAGTTGCCACCATGTACCCAGCTTTTAATATGTTGGGCTTGCTCTTTATAGGTAAGGTTTGGATCAAGCACATAGTCCAAACCTGCTGCCTCTAATATCGCCAAATTGCGTGGTTCGATGCCTTTTGTATACCAAGCAATCACCGTTCGGTAGGATGTCTCACTGTTACGAATGGTATTGCAAAGTTCTATCACCTCATCAAAAGGTACTTCTTCGGCAATCAATAGTACGTCATGTGGGTGAGCCTTGAGGTGCTTTATCAAATTGTCCGATAGGCTCACCGACTGAGCAACTGCTCCAAACTGAGTAAAATACTTCGACTCATTGCTTATCTTAGCGTTATCGGTCTCCTCATTGTTTAGTAATGTTAGACGCACACCTTCTAGCTGACGTTGGCTGTTAAGCTGCGTCCAATCCTTAAGCGGGATAGATAATCTAAATATTGCACCTCCCTGAGCACGCTTCTCCGCAGTCAAATCACCCCCGAGTAACTCTGTGAGTTTATAGACAACCCCCAGACCCATTTGTGCCGTATCAATTCGACGATCGAGCGTTGGATTACCTTGAAAAAAGGGCATAAAAATATTATCAATAACGCTATCATTAATGCCTCGCCCTGTATCAGCCACGCTAACCGTCCATCTCACCCCTTTGGTGAAATAGTCAATCCGAGAGTCCAACGTTACACCGCCCGTTTCGGTGTATTTAATGGCATTACTTAACAGTGCATCCAAAATACTGTAGATTTTTTTGACATCTCCTGCCAACACCAAGTCCACATGCTTGAGGGTTGCCGTTAAGTTCAAGTGACGCTTTTTTGCTAAGGGTTGGTATTTATCGACCAGTTCATTGATAAGAGCGGCAGGTTGCAATTCACTTAAACTAATACCAATTTGTCCCTTCTCAATGCGATCAAGCTGTACAATTTGATTCAATGTACTGCTAAGTTGCGCCACCCCTTGATCAATAATATTTAAGGCTTCGGTATGCTCAGCACTCATATATCGCTTATCAATGAGTTGCATGCCGCCAAAAATTACTTCTATAGCACTTTTAAGTTCATGAATTACCATGCTTTGGAAATTGCTGACCATACTACTCGACTGGCGGTTGGGCTGTAGCTTACCTTGAGCTTCGACAATATTTTGCATGGCTGTCTGTGCTTCGGCATATTTTAGTTGTAACGTTTGAATCAATTGGTTGATGCTGGACAATTCAGCAAATTTGTCAGATTGATTCAAATGAATGGGACGCAATGTGACTTGGGTCGGATCGGGCGTAAGTTTGTCGACTTGACCTGTCAGTACACTTGCCTGCTGTGCCATCGTGGCAAGCGGTTTAAACATCCGTCTTAAATACCAAAATATCATTAGCATAAGTAACCCTGCACCCAAGCTTAATGCCAAAAGTAAAGGCAAATTTTGCCGAAACCATTGCCGACGCAAGGCATCCAAATCTAAAGTGATGTTGATGTAACCGATAAGTAGTTGATTGTTGTCCTGGCTATTGTCGGAACTTAGATCTCTGCCAACTGCATCGACTTTTGACGTAATTTGATTGGCGTATACCCCTTGATGAAAGCTGACGGTGTCGTGAAGCAACACGTTTTGCCACGCACTTTGCTCCTGCTCATAGTCAATCACATAGTCAATGGAATAAAACAACACATCATCAATCACCGAGTCATTCATCATACTCAGGCTGACTTGTGATGCCACCAAGCCAGAACCGCCACTGGTTGCACTGTGGGCTAAAATCTTAGCGAGGCGTTTGGTGTCTTCTGTTTTAGACAGGTAGGACTGATATAAGCCATAAACGATAATGCTGAGCATTAATATTACCCACGCCAGTGCGATGCTCGTCAATAGCAGCCAAGTTAAACGTTGCGTCAAACTTGGCGTATTGGCAACCTCAGCTTTATCTGCTCTGGAGCGTTTTAAGCTTAACTTTATTGGGGACATCGGCTTGTTTCTTTATGGGGACTTATTATTTATTCATCGATTTAGCAGTCTCTTGTCACCCTATTTGGTTGAATGTTTGGAAGACTTTTTTGTCGAATAAGCAGATTTCGAACGATGCTTTTTGCCATCCGCCTTGCCTTTTGTTTTTGATTTCGATTGAATTCTACGTCCCTTTGGATTGGCGGATGCCGACTTGCCTGCAAATGGGTTTTTGTTGAGCTTAAACTCAACGTTTAGAGGCGTGCCTTCTAGTTTAAACACCTTACGAAACTCATTTTCTAAATACCGCTCATAACTTTTGGGCAGAGAACCTGTTTGGTTGCCATGAATCACGATGACAGGCGGATTATGTCCACCAAGATGAGCATAACGCAATTTGATGCGTCGTCCGCCCGACATCGGTGGCGGATGAGCGGTGACGGCATCTTGCAAAATTTGTGTGAGCCGTGAGGTGGATACCTTAAACTGTGAGGACTCATACGCACGATGTATGGACGGATACAGATTGCCCACACCCGTGCCATGCAATGCCGAAATAAAATGCACTTTGACATAGTCGATAAAGCCAAACCTGCGGTCAAGCTCCATTTTCACATAATCTTTTTGTTCATCCGACAAGCCATCCCATTTGTTGATGGCAACCACCATCGCTCGACCTGCGTCTATGGCATAACCAATCATGTGTAAATCTTGGTCAACGATGCCCTCAGAGGCATCAATCACGGCAATGACCACATGGGCATCTTTGATGGCTTGTAAGGCTTTAATGACCGAAAATTTTTCGACCTTTTCACCAATTCGCCCTCGCCGTCGCACGCCTGCGGTGTCAATCAGCACATAATTTTTGCCATTTCGCTCGTAAGGAATATAAATACTGTCTCGCGTTGTGCCAGGCATGTCATACACCACCACCCGCTCTTCTCCGAGCAGACGATTAACGAGGGTGGATTTGCCGACATTGGGGCGACCAATGACCGCCAATTTTAAGCCATCGGGGGCATCGTCTGCCGTGTCCTCGGGCATATCGGAAGTCAAATCATCAAGCAAATTGGTCACGCCTTTGCCATGGCTGGCCGCCATCGGATACGGCTCACCCAATCCTAAGGCAAAAAATTCTGCCGTTGCGGCTTCGTGCACCCCATCAATTTTGTTTGCCACCACATACACAGGCTTGCCCAAACTGTGCAATTCTTTGGCAATCTCAGCATCGGCTCCGACAATCCCTGCCCGAGCATCCAACACAAACACGATAATGTCCGCTTCATTGATGGCGGTGTGCGACTGAGCCGACATATAATCATCAATATTTCCTGAACCATCGTCCGCCTCGCCGATGCCACCTGTATCGACGACAACAAAAGACTTGCCTTCATAAGTGGCATCGCCATATTGGCGGTCACGGGTCAAGCCCGACAAGTCCGCAACCAATGCCTGACGGGACTTGGTAAGCTGATTAAAAATGGTAGATTTGCCGACATTGGGGCGACCGATGAGGGCGACAACGGGTTTTAGGGACATGATTCGACTACTTATACGATGATATAAGTTATGATAGCATGGAATGACGTGAATTCCTTTACTCCAATACCTGTTCTGATACCTGTTGATACCATCATGCCCCGACGTTCTGCCCCCTTTGTTTTACCCGACAACCTTGATCACTTAATGCAAGTTCATCTTGATGCGTCATCAAATGCCGATGACATCGAAGTTCTTACCAAACTAAGCAATACGCCAAAAAAAGCGGGCAAAATGTTGCTCTCTTCCCTGCAGGCAGACATTGCCAGCTTTCGAGACGACCAGTTTCCGCCCCCCATACTGACCCAACTGCGAGACATGCCCATTTATTATGGTAATTTAGACGAGGTGCAAGCCTATCACGCTTTATGGCAACCGCTTATTGACCGAGCGATGCAATTTTATCCGTCTGCCTATCTGCCACCCGACCACCTACCTTTGCCCGCGAGCCTTGAGATTCCGCAATTCGTGTTCAATGTGCAACGCATTCACCTGACCAAAACCCGAGCCAAAGAATCAAAAAGTTTCGGTTCGGGGGGGGCATTGATAGCGAAATGTGGCGAATTCTCGGACGCTCAAACTAAGCGACTCGAAGACGTGTTACGGCGTGATGAAACCGCTCAATTGGTGGCACATCGGGCGTTCATTGACTTGCGGGCGTATGTGTTTTGCAAGGACAGCAAGGGCAAACTACTCGACCCCGAGCGAATGCGGTTTTATCGCACGGGCTTGATTGTGCACGCCCTACCCGATTTTAAGATTGTTGATTCTCGCCAAAAACCTCGCAAACGGCGTAACGATGCCTATACCAATCCATTGGCGGATAATGGTGTGTGGAAAGTATTCTTAAAACGATAGAAGATAAAAATGTAAATTCAAGCAAATAATTTGCCACAAACTTGGTTTACAATACGCTCTTTATTTTAACGAGTGAAGATTGAATCCCACCCATGCTCGCAGCCGCCACCGCCTCGCCCAATCTCATGCTTCAAGCCACGCTATTTTTGGGAGCCGCCCTGCTCTTGGTGCCCCTCGGCAAACGCTTTGGTGTGGCAACCGTGCTCGGCTATCTCATCACGGGTCTCATTTTGGGTCCGAGTGGACTCGATGTGGCAGGCGATGCCGAAACGCTCCTGCATTTTAGTGAGTTTGGCGTGGTCATGCTGCTGTTTGTTATCGGTTTAGAGCTGCAACCCTCTCGCCTGTGGTCACTGAAACGCTCCATTTTTGTACTTGGCGGCTTGCAAGTGGGCGTGACGGGCATTTTACTGATGGGACTGCTTAGCCAATTTGTAGGATTAAAGCTAGACACTGCCTTTATTGTTGGCTTTGGTTTGGCGTTGTCATCCACCGCTTTTGTGCTGCAAGTCTAGACCGAAAAACAGCAACTTGCCAGCACGCACGGGCGAGAAGCATTCACCATTTTATTGTTCCAAGACATCGCCGTCATTCCCTTGCTGGCGGTCATCCCGTTTTTATCTGGCGTACGTGAGCAAAGCTATGATGTCATTTATTTTGCCAAAGTACTGGCGGTGTTTGGCGGCATGGTGATTGCAAGTCGCTATGTGGTTCGCCCCTTTTTTAAGTTCATTGCCTCAAGCGGTGCGACAGAACTGCTGACTGCCACTGCCCTTTTTATCGTGATGGGGGTGTCGATTTTAATGGGGAAAATCGGCTTATCGATGGCACTCGGGGCATTTTTGGCAGGCGTGCTTTTAGCCGATTCAGAGTATCGGCATGAATTAGAAGCAAGTATTGAGCCATTTAAGGGTTTACTATTGGGTTTATTTTTTATGTCGGTTGGCATGCTCACCGATGTGAAGCTGATTTTAGCCAATCCTGTGCTCATCATCGGCTCTGCCATCTTGCTCATGTTCATCAAGTTTACTGTCATCACCGCCATTGCAAAAGCCCTGGTGAA
>JAAXIL010000167.1:0-2479 GCA_012270355.1 Psychrobacter sp. | reverse complement strand
GTCTTGGTGTGACGCTGGCTCAAGGCGGTGAATTTGCATTCGTGCTGTTTGCCACCGCTTCGGCTCAAAACGTGCTAAAGCCCGAACTGGCAGGTTTATTAAACCTGATTGTCACCATCTCGATGGCACTCACGCCCATCGCTTTTATTCTGCTTGAAAAATTTGGCGAACCCATCTTTGCCAAACAAGAGCCTAGCCGAGAGTATGATGTCATTCCCGACGATGAGCACCCCGTGTTCATTTCAGGATTTGGACGCATGGGACAAATCATCGGGCGGGTGCTGAGTATGCACAACATCGAATTTACCGCCATTGAAAGCTCCGCCAACCAAGTTGATTTTGTGCGAAAGTTTGGCAACCAAGTGTATTATGGCGACCCCACCAACCCGCAAATTTTGCGAACCGCAGGCATCGACAAAGCCAAACTGTTTATTTTGGCGATTGATAACGTGGAAAAATCCATCACCACTGCCGACTACCTGCATCACAATTATCCGCACCTAAAACTGCTCGTGCGGGCAAGAAACCGTCAGCATTATTACCGCTTGCGAGAAGTGGGCGTGACCCACATTTGGCGAGAAACCTATTTGTCATCACTCGATATGTCACGAGTATCGCTGGAAATGCTAGGCATCTCGCCTGAGACAGCACGGGATACGATTAACACGTTTCGGGATTATGATGACAAACTCATCAACGAGCAACAGGCAATTTTTGATGACGAAGCCAAGCTGATTGAGTCGGCTCATTCGGCACGTCTTGAGTTAGAAAGTTTGTTTGATGCCGACCACGATGCTGGCAAAAAGATGGATTTAAGCGAAATTGAAGAGGCGATTGGGATTGATAGGCGGTGCAAGTGGATGGAGTCTATAGTGTAAAATGAGCGGTGTTCTTACCGCTGACACTGCGTTAAAATTCTTTTCATATTTATCAAGCCTAAATTTTAGATGACTAAAGCCAACAACAAATCCGACATCGACCACCCCCGTTTTATCAACACCTTTATGAAACGGCGGACGCATGTCAGCAAACATGCCGAAACTGCCCTTACCGACCCCGCTTACGCCGACTATTTAGTCAATGACAGCGACGATCGGGGGCATGGCATTTTGGACGGCATCACCGATTTGCGGGCATTATTTGCAAATATGCCAAATGGAACAGACGCACCGCTCACCTTTGAGATTGGCTTTGGCATGGGGTCATCACTCATCGAAATGGCACTCGCCGAACCCGCTCGCAACTTTGTTGGCATCGAGGTGCATGAACCTGGGCTTGGTAAATGTGCTTATCTTGCCAAAGAAAACGGATTGCAAAACCTCAAGCTTATCAATGGTGACGCGATTAAACTGATGGGTCAATTACCCAACAACCACATTGACCGCATCCAACTATATTTCCCCGACCCGTGGCAAAAAAAACGCCACTTTAAAAGACGTTTTGTCAGTCCTGAACGCATGGCAATTGTGACACGCTGCCTCGAAGTTGGCGGTGAGTTTCACGCTGCAACCGATTGGGAAGATTATGCGTTTTGGATGCTGAACGTACTTGATAACTTTGATGGCTTAACCAACACCGCAGGCACAGGTAACTTCATGCCCCGCCCCGACTATCGCCCACTCACCAAATTTGAAAAACGAGGCATTGAGCGGGGGCATGGCGTGTGGGATTTGGTGTATGTAAAAGACTGAGTAGCTAAGTCGTGGTATTGGGCAGGCTATTCGCCATACGTGCATAAATACGCCGTCGCCACTTCAACTTTCACATCAAAACTTTGGTTGGCAGCCACGTTAAAGGTCTCATTTTCTGAATAGGTTTGCCACTCGTCTGCATCAGGCAATTTCACGGTCAACGCCCCACTGATGACTTGCATGGTTTCAAATTGCGAGGTTGAAAATTCATACTCACCAATTTCCATCACCCCAACCGTGGCAGGTTTGTCGGCAGTTTGAAAGGCAATTGAGGTCACTTGATTGTCAAAGTAATGATTGACCTGAGGCATGGTTTTTTTCCTTATAAATAAATCATTTACGGGGCTGACATTGCAGTAATGATACGCTGTTTTAACGCCAAACAATCGGTTGATTGCAAAAAGTTTTTGGTTTTTGCGATGGTAATTTGCTCAGTAAATGTGGCTGGTGAACCTTGGAGCACCAGCAACCTATCTGCCAATTGAATGGCTTCATCAATATCATGCGTAATAATCAAACACGTCAAATTTAGGCGACGTTGCAAACGTTTGAACCAGTCGTACATGTCATTTTTAGTGACGTAATCGAGTGCCGAAAAGGGTTCATCAAGAAGCATGATGGGGCTATCGCTCAGATAGGTACGAAGCAGTGCCGCTCGTTGTCGTTGACCGCCCGAAATCTGGTGTGGATATTGGTGCTGAAGTCCACGCAAACCAAAGTCATCAAGCTTGGGTTCAATGGCGTGGGCGATTTGAGCTTTTGACTTTTTTTGGAGCGTTAAGGGTAGG
>JAAXIL010000007.1:9269-9766 GCA_012270355.1 Psychrobacter sp. | reverse complement strand
CCTCCCATCAAAAAATACACGAAACCGCCACCTCACCCATTTACCTGTCTGAACTACGCTCTTTTATCCATCCTGCCCTACCTTCTTTTTTAGAAGTAATTTACGAGCGTTACGAAGAAACTCGGTTTCCGTATCGTCAAGAGACATTAACACCCTAAATTCTAAAAAAGCGATTTGTAACAATTTGTATTTATTAAATGATATTCATTACCCTTTATTTTTGATGAGTAAATAATGAATTCAATTAGGGTATTGAAATTTAATATGATTATTTAATATGCAAATATATTTATTTATAAAAAAAGGTATAGTTAATAAATTTAAATAATTTAGTTTCTAGTCTATTTTCCTATTGTGGGTTTTATGCGTATGATAAACGCAGTTAAAATTACTTGAAACAAATTTATAAAATAAAAGGCCGGAAATATGAGCACAGCATCCGCAGGCAGTCGTTTTCGCTCGGCTCTTCAGGCTCAAATTGATAACAATCAACCGTT
>JAAXIL010000007.1:0-9259 GCA_012270355.1 Psychrobacter sp. | reverse complement strand
ACACAGCCACCGATACACATCGTCGCCACGATTAACGCTGTCACCGCCATGATGGCAACACAAGTTGGACATAAAGCGATTTATTTGTCAGGCGGTGGCGTAGCAAATGCCTCGTTCGGTATGCCTGATCTCGGCATGACCAGCCTAGACAACGTACTTGAAGATGCACGACGTATCACTGATGCTGTCGATACGCCCCTACTCGTGGATATCGATACGGGTTGGGGCGGGGCGTTTAACATTGCTCAGACTGTCAAAAAAATGCAAAAGGCGGGCGTGGCTGCGGTGCATATAGAAGACCAAGTCGCCCAAAAACGTTGCGGACATCGCCCTAATAAAGAAATCGTCTCCACGAGCGAAATGGTGGATCGCCTAAAAGCGGCTCTCGATGCCAAAACTGATTCTGATTTCGTGGTGATGGCTCGCACCGATGCTCTATCGGTCGAAGGGCTTGATGCGGCGGTAGAAAGGGCGGTTGCTTTTCAAGAGGCAGGGGCGGATATGATTTTTGCTGAAGCCTTGACCGATATTGCTATGTATGGCAAATTCACCGATGTGCTGGACATACCCGTACTTGCAAACATGACTGAATTTGGGCAAACCGATCTATACACCACTGAGCAATTGTATGATGTTGGTGTGCAAATGGTGCTATACCCCCTATCCGCCTTCCGTGCGATGAACAAAGCGGCACTCAACGTTTACCAACATTTATTAGACGATGGCACGCAAGAAAATGTGGTGGACACCATGCAAACTCGCATGGAACTCTACGACTTTTTGAATTACCACGAGTATGAGCAGACTTTGGATAAATTGTTTGCGGATAAAAAATAGCAACCCAAAAATAGTACCTTCTTAATTATAACTTTCATTTAAAAGGAATCATGACATGGCACAAGGAAAACAACTTTCGGGAGCAGGACTACGTGGGCAAGTGGCAGGCAAGACTGCCCTATCAACCGTAGGTAAATCTGGCTCAGGCTTGACCTACCGAGGTTATGACGTATCAGAACTTGCCGAGAAGTGTATTTTTGAAGAAGTGGCGTATTTGCTACTGTATGGCAAGTTGCCCAACCAACAGGAACTTGATGCCTACCAAACCAAGCTGAAAGGCTTGCGAGGTTTACCGCAACCGCTCAAGGACGTGCTAGAACGCATCCCAGCCGACGCTCATCCGATGGACGTATTGCGGACAGGTTGTTCGATGCTGGGAAATCTCGAAATCGAAACCGACTTTAGCCAACAACAAGACAAAACCGACCGCATGTTGGCAGTATTCCCTAGTATCATCAACTATTGGTATCGCTTTAGCCACGATGGTGTACAAATAGACACCGAAACCGACGATGACACCATTGGCGGACATTTTCTACATCTGCTCAAAGGCGAAAAACCGAATAAGTTGCACGAACGGGTGATGAACGTGTCGCTAATTTTGTATGCCGAGCATGAATTCAATGCGTCCACCTTTACCGCTCGCGTGTGTGCCTCTACCCTATCCGACATTCATTCATGCATCACAGGAGCAATTGGCTCACTGCGAGGCAACTTGCATGGCGGTGCAAATGAAGCGGCAATGGCAATGATTGAAAACTTTACCTCGCCTGACGAAGCCGAAGCCGCCTTGATGGGCATGCTTGAGCGTAAAGAAAAAGTCATGGGTTTTGGACACGCCATCTATAGCGAGTCCGACCCTCGCAATGTGGTGATTAAAGGCTGGTCCGAAAAGTTAGCCAATGATGTGGGCGATAAGGTGCTCTATCCTGTATCGGTGCGGTTTGAGGAAGTCATGTGGCGAGAGAAAAAGCTGTTTTGTAATGCCGACTTTTTTCATGCATCTGCCTATCATTTCATGGGTATACCGACAAAGTTGTTTACGCCCATTTTTGTATGTTCACGTCTAACGGGTTGGGCATCGCACGTCTTTGAACAGCGGGCTGATAATCGCATCATTCGACCAAGTGCTGAGTACATTGGTGAAGAATTGCGAGAAGTGCCAAGTATTGAACAAAGATAATTGAAATTAGATTATTTGAGTGAAATGCCCTGTCACCTTTCAGGGCATTTTTAATAAATTGAAAATCTAAGCAAGGAACACCTAGCCATGTCAACTGCCTCAAAAGTCAACACTACCCCTACGCAAGCTAATCCCCAACCCATGAATGCCGACTACCGCAAACCGCTACTCGATAGCAACGGCAATGACACGGGATTACACTTTTTCGATGTCGCCCAAGCGGTCAATGACATTAAGCCAAATGCCTATGCCAAATTGCCGTTTAGCTCAAAAGTGCTATGCGAAAATTTGGTGCGACGTTGTAATAAAGATGAGTTGACCGAAGCTTTACGCCAACATATTGACCGAAAAAATGACCTTGATTTCCCTTGGTATCCTGCCCGAGTGGTATGCCATGACATTTTGGGGCAAACTGCATTTGTAGATTTAGCAGGACTTCGTGATGCCATCGCCGAGCAAGGGGGTGACCCGTCAAAAGTCAACCCAATCGTACCAACGCAACTGATTGTTGACCATTCCTTAGCGGTGGAATACGCAGGGTTTGAACCCAATGCGTTTGAAAAAAATCGTGAGGTGGAAGAGCGTCGTAACGAAGACCGTTTTCACTTTATCAACTGGTGCGAATATGCGTTTGATAATGTGAATGTCGTGCCCCCTGGTAACTGCATCATGCACCAAATTAACCTAGAAAAAATGTCGCCAGTCGTGCATGTTGGCCAAGACAAACAAGGCGAAAAAGTAGCGTTTATCGACACCTGTGTGGGCACCGACAGCCACACGCCGATGGTTGATGCGTTGGGCGTTATTTCGGTGGGTGTGGGCGGATTGGAAGCTGAAAGCGTGATGCTTGGCAATCCATCGATGATGCGTTTACCAAATATTGTGGGCGTTAAACTGAAAGGCTCGCTACAAAAAGGCGTGACAGGCACGGATTTGGTGCTGGCGATGACCAACTTTTTGCGAGATGAAGGCGTGGTCGGGGCGTATCTTGAATTTTTTGGCGAGGGGGCGAATAGTTTATCGGTAGGTGATCGGGCTTCCATTTCCAACATGACGCCCGAATATGGGGCAACGGCTGCCATGTTCTACATTGATGAGCAGACCCTCGCCTACTTGCGTTTGACAGGACGCAGTGACGCTCAAGTGGCACTAGTCGAAGCCTATGCCAAAGCCACAGGCTTGTGGGCAGATGCCATGGATACGGCAGAATACGAACGAGTGCTTGAGTTTGATTTGTCCAGCGTGGGTCGCAATATTGCAGGACCGTCTCGCCCTCATGCCAAAGTCGCAACTGATGACTTAACAGAGGCGGGCATTGCCAATCCTGAACTGCTTGCCAAAGCTCGTCAGCAAATCAGCAAAGGCAAAATCCCTGATGGTGCTGTGATTATCGCAGCCATCACCAGTTGCACCAACACCTCCAACCCATTTAACATGATTGCCGCCGGCTTGGTCGCTCGTAACGCTGCCAAAAAGGGATTGGTGCGACAAGACTGGGTGAAATCATCGCTTGCCCCCGGGTCAAAAACAGTAAAACTCTATCTTGAAGCGGCAGGTTTGTTAGATGATTTGCAGCAACTTGGTTTTGATGTGGTGGCTTTTGCCTGTACGACGTGTAACGGCATGAGCGGGGCATTAGACCCTAACATTCAACAAGAAATCATCGAGCGAGATGTGTTTACCACTGCCGTGCTGTCTGGTAATCGCAATTTTGATGGACGCATTCACCCTTATGCCAAACAAGCTTTCCTTGCCTCGCCGCCGATGGTGGTGGCATATGCCATCGCAGGCACAATTTATTTTGACATCGAAAAAGACGCACTGGGGCAAGATGCCGATGGCAACGAGGTGTACTTAAAGGATATTTGGTTTGATGATGATGAAGTGCAAGCCATCATTGATGCGTCGGTGAAACCTGAGCAATTTAATCAGGTCTATATCCCGATGTTTGATGAGAGCGTGCCACAGGCAGGCGAGCATGATGCGGTGACCGATCCGCAGTACAACTGGCGGCAGATGAGCACTTATATCCGCCGTCCGCCCTATTGGGAAGGGGCGATGGCAGCTAAGAATCAACTTAAAGGCATGCGTCCTTTAGCCGTGCTAGGTGATAACATCACCACCGACCACATGTCGCCGTCAAATGCCATTTTGCCCGACAGTGCCGCTGGCGAATATTTGGATACGATGGGCTTACCACAAGAAGACTATAACTCTTATGCAACGCACCGAGGCGACCATTTAACTGCTCAACGAGCGACCTTTGCTAATCCGAAATTGCTTAATGAAATGGTAAGGGATGAAGACGATAACGTCATTCAAGGTTCGTTGGCACGCGTTGAGCCAGAAGGCAAAGTCATGCGAATGTGGGAAGCCATTGAGACTTACATGACCCGTAAGCAACCACTGATTATCATTGCAGGTGACGGCTATGGACAAGGCTCAAGCCGAGACTGGGCGGCAAAAGGCGTGCGGTTGGCTGGCGTGGAATGTGTGGTTGCTGAAGATTTTGAGCGTATTCATCGTCAAAACTTGGTGGGTATGGGGGCGTTGCCCGTACAATTTGAGGCTAGCACGACCCGTAAAACGCTGAACATTGACGGCACAGAAGTATTTGATATTGAAGGCGAGGTCTCATCAGTGGGCGAAATGACGTTGGTGATGAATCGCCAAGATGGCACGGTGGATAACGTACCCGTGATTTGTCGCCTTGATACGCAAGATGAGGTTGAGATGTATAACGCTGGCGGTATGCTTCAACGTTTTGCAAAGGAGTTTATTGCTGGAGAAGTGGGTTAGTGATTCAATTTAAGGACTTTTTAATGCTCAATACAAAACCGAAACCTCAATCTCCCACCCCGGCCATCTACATGCGTGGCGGTACATCTAAGGGCGTGTTTTTCAAACTATCCGACTTACCCGAGTCTTGTCAAACCGCAGGCAAGGCGCGAGATAATTTTTTAATGCGGGTGATTGGTAGTCCCGATCCTTACGGTAAACAAATTGATGGGCTAGGTAATGGCTCGTCCAGTACGTCTAAAACCGTAATTTTATCTAAATCTGATATGCCTGACCATGACGTTAATTATTTATTTGGACAAGTCAGCATCAACAAACCGATGATTGATTGGGGCGGTAATTGTGGCAATTTAACGGCGGCGGTTGGAGCGTGTGCCATTCACATGGGATTAATTGATGTGAATCGAATCCCTGAAAATGGCATTTGCGAAGTTCGTATTTGGCAACAAAATATCAAAAAAACCATCATCGCATATATCCCTATACAGGATGGACAGGTCGTCGAAACAGGCAATTTTGAATTAGATGGCGTGACCTTTCCTGCCGCTGAAGTCAAAGTCCAATTTCTCGATCCTGTGGACAGCGATAGTGAGATGTTCCCAACGGGTAATTTAGTTGATGACTTTACCCTACCCCCCGAGTTTGATTCAAAAACTATTGAAGCTACCTTTATCAATGCAGGCATCCCCACCATATTTGTGCGTGCTGAGGATTTAGGCTTTACGGGCATTGAATTACAAAGTGACATCAATGGTGATGGTGAGTTGCTCTCCAAACTTGAAGCAGTGCGAGCAACTGGGGGTGTGGCGATGGGTTTATTCGACCATGTTAGCGAAGCTGAAAAAAGCGGGCATATACCCAAACTGGCATGGGTCGCCAAACCGCAAAGCTATACTGCATCCAGTGGCAAAGTGGTCGAAGCCGATGACATTGACTTGGTAGTGCGAGCGATGAGCATGGGACAGTTGCACCACGCCATGATGGGGACGGCAGCAGTGGCGATAGCAGCGGCAGCAACAACTAACGACGGTCAACAAGGCACGTTAGTCAATGAAGCGGCTGGCGGCGGTCAGCTAGATAGTGTCACCTTTGGGCACCCATCGGGAACGCTCAAAGTGGGTGGCAAGACTGAACTCATTAACGGCAAATGGCAAGCAAAAAAAGTGGGGATGAGCCGAAGTGCAAGGCGTATTATGGTAGGTGAGGTGTTTGTGCCGGTTGACTGTTATTAGATATTAGACAGTGTTTTTACATAAAAAAGTGCTAAAATAAGACCGATTTATCATGTTTATTTCGGTCTTTTTATTAGTTGAAATTTGGAAACCATCATGCAAACCATCTATGCTAACCAAACCGCCAGCATCTCAGAGCTTAAACGCAACCCCACTGCCCTACTCAATCAAGCAGGCGGTGAGGCGATAGCGATTTTAAATCATAATAAGCCATCGGGCTATCTTGTGCCTGCCGAAACTTTTGAACAAATGATGGAAGATTTAGAGTTATCAAAGATTGCTCTAGAAAGAATGTACGATGGAGAAGAACCCATCAAGGTGAATTTTGATGACCTATAAATATGACATTGAATTTCACCCTAAAGCGTTTAAGGAATGGAAAAAATTAGCCCAAGCATCCGAAAACATCAAACTTGCCTTAGTCCAACCCAGTTTTGCTAAATTCATCCAAAAATTTTCTGAGTTATCCAATCAAGAACTGCACACTTTACTTAAAGCCCGCTCACAGGTGTTTGTTGTTGAGCAAGACTGTGTTTATCTGGATATTGATGGGTTAGATGAGTATTGTTGGCATGTTCGGTTGACTAACGTTGATAACGATTTGATGGCATATTGCCGTATTATTCCGCCGACACATCATCCATTAAAATTACCCGCTATTGGGCGAGTGTTGGTATTGCCCAGTCATAGAGGACGAGGATTGGCTCGTGAGCTGATGCAAACTGCCATTCATCATTGCCATACTCATTTTTCCAGTAGTCACAATCATAATCGTCAAGCCATATTTATTTCAGCTCAAACCTATCTACAAAATTTTTACCAGTCACTCGGGTTTGAAGCAGTCAGCGACGCGTATAATGAAGATGGGATAGAGCATCAAGATATGATTTTAAAATAATTCACAGTTTAAAATTACCACTCAATACGCTTATCCGCCCAATCCAAAAATAATCCCGTATCTTGCCCTTGCAGATTTTGCAATACCGCAACCAGTTTTGTCGCACTGTCGTCGGCACTAAATAATTTATCCTCAGCCACGTTACCTTGAAACGGTTTGGACAAGTCGGTGTCCACGGTTCCCGGTTGTAATACCACCACGCAAACATTTTTCAGGCTACGTCCCCATTCAATCGCCAGCGTTTTCATGCCCATATTTAGGGCGGTTTTACTCATGCGGTAGCTATACCATCCCCCCACACGATTATCCGAAATGCTTCCTACCCGTGCGGAAATAGTTGCGAAAATGGCGGGTTGATGGGATTCCCGTATGGCAGATTTTAGAAGTGGTTTAAGATGTTTGGCGAGTAGCAAACTGGGCAAGGCGTTCACTCGCATATTTAGCATAAAAAAATCAGGCTCAAACTGGCGAATGGCTTTTTCGGGTTGGTGCGAGTCGGTGTGTAAGATACCGACAGCATTGATGACCCAATCCAAATGCGATGAGTTTTCTCTGATAACTTTCACCATTTTTTTTATGCTTGCTTCTAAGGTCACGTCAACTTGTAGCCATATAACGTTATCGTCATGCAAAGTAGGTTGACGGCTGTGATAAGTCGCAAAAATTTTATCAAATTGATTACTATTTATTAGTTGTTCCAACAATGCCCCGCCTATACCACCCGTAGCCCCAACAATTAACACCGTTTTAGCATTCGTTTTATGATTATTCTTTATCATCATTCAAATCCGTTTAAATTTTAATAGGAAAAAAATCCCGCCTAGCACATAACCAGACGGGATTAAAAATTTCGGCTTAAAACTTAAGCAGTTTTCGGTGCGTTTGCCCCAATAAACCACGCATCTTTATCGATAATACGACTGGCTTCTGTCAATAAATCGGCAGTATCTTCATCACCTGCATCGCCTGCTTTATCAATCGCATTCCTTAGCATTTGAGCCACCTGCTTATAACGGTCGGTCAAATGACGCACATGCTGGTCAACTTTGGTAAAGTCGGTTGGGTATTGTGGCAATTCCGTTTCCTTTGCAACATGTTGCAAAATACCGTTGGGCTCCCCGCCCAAAATAACAATCCGTTCGGCGATGGTGTCAGACACTTCTCTTAACCGTTCGGTTGTGTCATCAAGCAGACGATGCACACCGATAAATCCCGAACCTTGCAAGTTCCAATGGCACTGTTTGCCGTCTAGGGTCAGATCAATCGTATTAGCAAGCATATGGTTGAGCAGGTCAACCATTTGTTTGGCGGTGTCGTCGCTTAGTCCACTGGCGTAACGTTCTCTCATATTTTATCCTATTATATTGGTTGAATTAAATTTGAATGGGCGAGCATGACAAAGTCGCATTACTCACAAACCATGAACATATTATCAAGTGGCATAATGAGAATTAATATCTTTTGACTGGATTTCGATTATGGGTTTGTAAACGCCTTTCATTTTAACGGTATGGGATTTATGGTTGATATACTCTAAAATGGGTTATTTCCTATTGATTTACCGACCATGCTAAACAAAACCGACCAACTCACCGAACTGGTTCGCTTGCTCGAACAAAAAAACCATGTGTTCGTTACCGACCCGCTACTTGTCACCGAAAAATTGCAATCGCAAACAGGCGAGCCTCGGCAAAAGTTAGGCTGGCGAGCCGAGCGGATTGATTCCGATGGCAAACTGGCTCGCACCATTAGCAAGATTGATGCCCGCATCAAGGGCATTATTTTGGTGATGAGCATTGTATGGTGTGTGTCAGGCTTTTTGGGGTTGTTTGCCCTGCTACAAGCCAATGTGGTCAACTTTTTTTTTGTGTTGGTGTGTTTGCTTGGTTTGCACACCCTAATGCTGGTCGGATGGCTAGTTTTGACGATCATCAATCATGGCAAGCAAAATCCTAGCTTAATTACCAGTTTTATCAGTCCGAAAGCCCTCATCCGAGGCAAAGATGATGTGCCACAATCTGCCGTTGAGGTTTATGCAGCTCAATTGCATCACACGGGCATGCGGTGGTACCTCAGTCGATTTAGTCACCAACTTTGGCTGGCAACACTGATAGGCATGCTGTTTGCCATCCTTTTTTTGCTGATTGTGCGTCAATATAGCTTTAGCTGGGAATCGACTCTGTTGTCTGATGGCACACTCATGACGCTGACAAAATGGCTGGGATGGCTGCCGAGCATGGTGGGAGTTAGTCTGCCTGATGCCGCGGCGGAGCGACAAAGTCGGCTGGCAAGCGAGGCGATGCCGTTGCA
>JAAXIL010000063.1:7301-9795 GCA_012270355.1 Psychrobacter sp. | reverse complement strand
TTATTTGGTAGTCTGCCATCACGCCAACGTTACGCCATTGCTGGTATTAAACAAAGCCGACATGCTAAGTGATGAAACACATCAATCCGTCCAAGACTTTTTGCAAGACTATGCCAATTTGGATTATGACACCCAGCTTACTTCGGTAGAAAACAAGCACGATGCTCAAGGTTTAAGCGAGTTAACCCAAGCGATTGCCGATAAACTGGTTATTTTTGCAGGACAATCGGGCGTGGGCAAAAGCACGCTCATCAATGCATTATTACCTGAGGCTGAACAATCGGTTAATGTCATTTCCGAAAACTCCAAACTTGGACAACATACCACAACGACCAGCCGACTCCTGCCATTTGTGCCGACTGATCTGACGCAAGGGGGCATTGTTGATACCCCACGCATCCGTGAATACGGCATTTGGCATCTTGATCCTGACGACATTTTAGCGGGGTTTGTCGAACTCGCTCCGCTGGCAGGTGACTGCCAATTTCGGGACTGCAAACATACCCAAAACAGTAAAGGCTGTGCCCTATGGCAGGCGGTAGCAAATGGTGAAGTGCTGGCAAGACGGGTTGAGAGTTTGGTGACGTTGCAAGCTGAGGCAGACACCAAAGATTATTAGCCTCTTATTTAAAAGACGGATAAAGGATGACAAAATCCATGCCTTGATGCAATACAACCGTCAACACGTTATAATATCTCATCTTAAATTTTGTTAAGACATTTACTGAGGAATTGCTTTGAACTTTGAGCGTTTTTTTGAATTTATGGGCAATCACCCATTTTTGTTCGGCATCATGGCGGTGCTGATTGTCATGTTTTTTATGGTGGAAACCAAACGCAGTGGTAAAAAGGTGTCACCGAGCGGTTTGGGTTTGCTGGTCAATAACGAAAATGCCCAAATCATTGATATTCGTGCCAAAAAGAAATTTGAGACGGGGCACATTCAGGGCAGTCGCAACATTCCATTAGCCGACCTAAAAGACCGTCTTGATGAAATTCGAGCCATTGAAGCCCCCATTGTGGTGGTGTGTGATCTCGGCATGCAAGCGGGAACGGCAGTGCAGTTGATTGGCAAACCCAATGCCATGCGATTAGAAGGTGGCATCGGTGGTTGGCAATCGGCAGGTATGCCACTTGTTGGCAATAAATATGCCGACGGTAAGTCACACTCAAAGTCAACCAAAACCGTCAAACCTGTTAAAGTAAAATAGCCGTTAAAGACAATTAACTCTTAAAGTAAAACTACTTATGCTTTAAGGATGATATGATTTTAAGTTTATTAATAAGTTGAATAGTTTGGAATCAACTGCTTGAATTTAATATCCGAAGCCCAATAGTTAATTTTGCACTGATAAAGGTTTATTAGCAAATTTACAAATTATAAGGAAACATCATGAGCGTCCCTGTTCAAGTATATACCACACCCATCTGCCCCTACTGCTCCAATGCCAAACAGCTACTTCAGTCAAAAGGCGTGGACTATGAAGAGATTGGCATGCACGATTTGTCCTCTGAAGACCGCCAAGCTCTCATGAAAAAAACCAACAACTACCGCACCGTACCCCAAATTTTTGTGGGCGATACCTTTGTCGGCGGTTTTGATGAGCTTAATCAGCTTAATCAAAGTGGCAAATTGGACGAAATGTTAGCAGGGTAAGTTTTATCACTTACTTATTTCTTTTTCATTAAGCAATTTTTAAAAACTCATAGAAGGATAACTGATCATGGCAGACGAACAAGCACAACCTCAACTTGCACTAGAGCGTATTTATGTCAAAGACATGTCACTAGAGGTGCCTGGTGCACAAGTTTTCACCAAAGAGTGGAAGCCAGAGCTGGACATCAACCTACAGACCAATGCTGAAAAGTTGGACGATGACCATTACCAAGTGGTACTCACGGTTAGTGTGACTGCCAAGAATGATGGTGAATCTGCGTTTATTGCTGAAGTGCACCAAGCGGGCATTTTCTTACTGCAAAACATTCCTGAAGACCAGTTGGGTCAAATTTTGGGTGCGTATTGCCCGAATGTATTGTTCCCCTACGCTCGTGAAGTCATCAGCGACATCGTGACTCGTGGTAGCTTCCCGCAGTTATTGCTCGCCCCTGTCAACTTTGATCAAGCCTATGCTCAAAGCCAACAGCAAGCAAATGTTGCAGGTCAGCCACAAGTTGATGGACAAGGTACAGCTTAAATTTTATACGCTTAATTTTTAAAAAATGCCTCATTCAAGAGGCATTTTTTTATGTTTGATTATTGAATGATCGTGAACACTTAATCCGCCTCAACCACTCGCCCCATCTCGCTTAATAGCACGGACAAGGTTGATAAATTAACGACATCTTGTTGAATGCTATCCATCTGCTCCTCAATGCTGGTCAGTTTTTGCTCATGCTCCTCCGCCCATTCGCTAAGGGTTATGGGCTCATCGTTTGCCAATAACGCTTGCATGGTTTGGCGAAGTAGACGGGTTAATTCACCACTTAACGCATT
>JAAXIL010000063.1:678-7291 GCA_012270355.1 Psychrobacter sp. | reverse complement strand
TGCTCATACTCCTCCGCCCATTCGCTAAGGGTTTGCATGGGCTCATCGGTTGCCAATACAGCTTGCATGGTTTGGCGAAGCAGGCGATTTAATTCACCAATCAACGCATGACGTGCCCGTCTGTCCCAATGCGACTGCATCGGCAATTCGTTGATGCGAGTGACAAACCAGTCAATATGCAAGGCTTGATAGGCGGTAAAATACGCCTCCGCCACCACTTGACTGTCATGTTGACTGTTTGAAGCAAGCCCCGCAATTTCCATGGCATCAACATAATACGGCAATTTGGCAAATTGCATCACCGTTTGACGTTTGACGCTATCCTCATTTAGGTCAGCGTTGGGGTAAACCTCGTTCAGCGTAGCTAATGTCCTATCCAGCTCCTCAGCAAAATGGTTGTCCATCAATCCATCATTGTCGGTTAAACTCGCCACGCTGTCGCCATATTCTTGGTTTAGCGTAGCCACATTAAATTTCGACCCATAACGGTCAATCAGCCACATAATTGAGCGTTCGATGGATGCGCGCAGTTTGGTTTCGAGTTCTAAAAGCAACTCGGCATCCAGTTGATTGTCGAGCGATTCCAGCTTTTGCCATAGTGTCGGCACGTCATAAACATCACGGGTAACGGTGTACGCTCGCACAATCACATCCAGTGGTTGTTGAGTGTCGCTAAAAATTCGATAAATGGTTTCAATACCCAAGCGATTGACAATGCTATTGGTCAAAAAGGTGCTGATGATTTCCCGATGCAAACGGTGATTTTGCATTTGCTTGAAATATTGGTCTGCCAACACATCTGGGAAATACTTTTTAAGCTCATCGCCAAAATACGGGTCATCGGGCAATTCCGATGCCAAGAGTTCGTCATATACCCACATTTTGCCATAGGCGAGCACAACTGCCAGTTCGGGACGGGTCAAACCTTTGTCTTGTTTTTGGCGTAGAGCAATCTCTTCTTCTAAGGGTAGATATTCAATCTCCCGATTGAGGCGATCGGCTTTGACCAAAAAGTTAATAAATCGGGCGTGTTCCGCCAACTTATCTGAGCCATTTAACAGGCTTAACTCGATGGTTTGGGGTTGCAAATAATTTTGGCGTAATACCAGTTCGGCAACCTCATTAGTCATACTGGCGAGCAACTCATTACGCTGTTTGAGAGTCATGTCGCCATTTTTTACCACATCGCCTAGCAAAATTTTAATGTTCACCTCGTGGTCAGAGCAGTTGACCCCGCCTGAATTGTCGATGGCATCGGTATAGAGATGCCCGCCATTTTGGGCGTATTCGATGCGTCCGAGTTGCGTCGCACCGAGGTTGCCCCCTTCGCCCACGACTTTTGCTCCAACCTCGCTACCATTGACCCGCACCTCATCATTGGCACGGTCGCCCACATCACCATGCGACTCAGACTCAGCTTTGATATAGGTGCCAATTCCTCCGTTCCACAGCAAATCCACGGGGGCTTTGAGCAATGCATAAATCAATTCGTCGGGCGTTAAACTATCGGCGTCAATCGCAAAAGCGGACTGCATCTCGGGCGTAAGCATGATGGATTTGTCACTGCGGTTAAACACGCCACCGCCTTGGCTGATTAAATCGGGGTTATACTTGTCCCATCCACCTTGCTCGGCAAATAATCGTTCTCGCTCGGTATAGCTCAACTCAGTATCAGGCGTGGGGTCAATAAAAATGTGTAAGTGATTAAATGCCGCTTGCAGTTTGATATGACGGGATAAGAGCATGCCATTACCAAACACATCTCCGCCCATGTCACCAATGCCGACAACCGTGAAGTCGTCTTTATTTTGAATGTCTTTGCCCAGCATTCTAAAGTGGCGTTTCACTGACTCCCATGCCCCACGAGCGGTGATGCCCATCGCCTTGTGGTCATAACCCACTGAACCACCCGAAGCAAACGCATCGTCGAGCCAAAAGTCATATTCGGCGGCAACGCCATTGGCAATGTCCGAGAACGTTGCCGTGCCCTTATCGGCAGCCACCACCAAATACGGGTCGTCGCCATCGTAGCGGACAGTGTTGGCAGGATGCACCACTTGCCCTTCTTTCAGGTTGTCGGTCACGTCCAGCATACCCCGCAAAAAGGTTTGGTAACATGCCACGCCTTCCGCTAGAAACGATTCACGCCCGTCAGTTCGGCTGGCTTGCTTGACGACAAAGCCACCTTTTGAACCAACAGGCACAATGACTGCATTTTTCACCATTTGAGCCTTAACCAGCCCCAACACTTCAGTGCGAAAATCCTCCATGCGGTCTGACCATCGTAGCCCGCCCCGAGCCACTCGCCCGCCTCGCAAATGTACCGCCTCGACCCGAGGTGAATAGACGAAGATTTCAAACATGGGTTTTGGTTTCGGTAAATTGGGGATTTGGTCTGCCAAAAATTTGAACGACAGGCGGTCTTTGCGATTACCATCGGCATCAGTCTGATAAAAATTGGTACGACTCATCGCCATGAGTAGATCCAAATACCAGCGTAGGATGCGGTCTTCATCGAGACTCGCCACATCATTTAATGCCGTTTCAATCTGCTCAGCGATGGCATGCACGTTGGCTTGTCGCTCGGCTTCATCAAACGCCCCATATTCAGGGTTCATGCGGGCATCAAACAAGCTCACCAATTGCACGGTAATGGCACTATTTTTGACCAGGGTATCTTCAATGTAGCGACGAGACGCCGACAAGCCTGCTTGCTTCATATAGCGAGATAACGCCCGCAGTATCACCACATCATAAGTGTCCAGCCGAGTGGTCAAAATGAGTTCATTAAGATAGTCGCTCTCAACCTTGTCGTGCCAAATCAAATCCAGTGCCGTTTCAAACTGCTGACGTACTACCGCCATGTCCACACTGTCAACGTGCTGAAGGTGCAACTCATACTCCTGCATCCACTGGTTCAACTCAGTAAATTCATAGGTTTGAGCCGAAATGACCGCCACGCCAAATTTTTCTAAAATTGGCAACACAGTCGACAAAATCGCAGGGTTACCCTGCCCATACACCTTAAGATTGAGCTGATTTGCTTGCTCACCTGTGGCGTGGTACAGATGCCAATGCAAATCGTTGGGCGTATCGCTTAAGCCACTCAACCGCTCAATATCCAGCACGGCTGTGCGAGGGTCAAAGGCTTCTCGATAAGACGCTGGTATAAAGTCCGCATAGCGTTTGATTAACCTATTTGCAGACGCCTCGCCCACCTGAGCGACAAGCGACGCTTCAAACTCGTCGCTCCAGTCTTGCATAAGCCGATTAAGCGAATTTTCCAGCTCGGTTAGATTCACGTCCTTGATTTGTCCAGGCGTGGTGCGAACGTGAACGTGCACCCGAGCGTGGTGCGATTCGTCAAACTCGGTGCTAAAGCCTGAAGACTGTCCGCCAAATGCTTCGGTGAGTTTGTCCTGCACCTTCATCCGAAGTGCCGTATTGAATTTGGCACGAGGGATATACACCAAACACGACACAAACCGCTCATAATTGTCGAGGCGAGCAAACAGTTTGAGGCGTTTGCGGTCTTGAAGTCCAGCAATGCCCGACACCATGTCATACAGCTCATCCACCCGTCCTTGAAACAAGTCATCACGAGGCAAACTGTTGATGATATGAATCAGTTTGTGGTACGCATGACCGCCCGTTGGCAAATTCGCCCGAGCCAAAATCTTGGCGGTTTTTTCTCTTAGTAGCGGAATTTGCTGAGCATCAAGCTGATACGCCCGTGACGTAAACAGCCCGATAAAACGGTATTCACCAATCACATGTTGCTCATCATCAAACTTTTGAATACCTAAAAAGTCCATATAAGCGGGGCGGTGCACAGGCGATTCATGGCTAGATTTCGACAATAACAGCACTTGCGGTCGTGTCAGTAGTTGCTTAAGGCGATTTGGCAAACCATAAAAACTCTCTGAGCGAGCATCTTCATTCACCCCACCGAGCAAGCCAAGCCCCGACCCGCCAACGGTCATTAAATCGGGCACGGATTCGCCCACATCTTTTTCACCGTCCTCAAACTGCAAGCGATATTCACGGTAACCCAAGAAAATGAAATTGTCATCTAATATCCACTCAAGAAATGCCTTAACTTCATCGGCATCATAAAGGGTGTCAAGTTCGCTTAAATCAGCGTTTGCCATTTCATCTTTAATGGCAGAGAGTTTGGCTCGCATGGCTTCCCAATCACCCGTAACCGTGTCTAATACCTGCACCTTTTGCATCAGCAAATCTTGAATATCAGTCAGGTCAGCCTCTAACTGGCGGTCAATTTCACAATGAATAAGCGACACATAGCGACTGTCGCTGTCGTCGGCGGTGCGAATGGCGTCAATCCCGTTGCCCTGCTCATCTTGCCAATCCACCTTGATGATGGTATGGAACAGGCGATGCACATTGACGCCTTGTTTTTCCAGACTCATTAATACCGTGTCCACAAGGAATGGACGGTCAATCGCTACCATTTGAATAACGCTGTGCGAGCTGTGAAATTGATGCGTTTCGACGTTGGGATTGAACACGGCAATGTTTGGCGACTGGCGGTTATAAGATTTGAGCAAATCAAAATGGTGCAATGCCATGCCCGCCAAATCGTCGATAATATTTTGATGGGCTTGAGATGTCTCTGCATTTGTTAGCAACACATCATCAGTATTTAAATTGCGGTAATACGCCGTCAAAAACTGCTCACATAAAGTTTTATCGCTTTTACACCGAGCCAAAGCATCTTGAATAACACGAGATTTAAGGGCTTGTAAGGAATTATCTTCGTGGGTGAGGTTTTGCACAGATTGAACGCTAGACATAAATTATCCTTAATTTATTATGATTGTATTTATAATGAGATTATATAAAATTTGGGTGAACACTTGTTAGACAACTAAGTACATTGTAACGAGGGAAGGTGGCGAAATGGTGACAAAATCATGAATGATTTGTTATGCAGATGAAGCGGTTTGATAGCGGATATTTTGCAATAGACAATTATCAAACTTAATTAACAACCAACATTCGTGCCCTGCTTATCGACACATAATTTATCGCGACTATTCAAGTTGCCAATCCATGCCTTGCCCCCCGTAAACATAAAAGGGGGTTGTCCTTGATAAGGCGATTGGTCACGAATCACACCACTGTCATCAAAACGAAACGGAATGGTTAGATCGCCCGCCAAATTGATAAATCCCCAGTTATTCGCCACTCGCACGCCTGCCAAGCCTTCAGCAAACGGCATCGCTTCATCGAACGAAAAGGTAATCATCGGCGTGCCTGACCCATTGACATAGCCCCATTTGCCATCACGCTGAACAGGTTTCCAAGGCGGAGTGGTGACGGCTGGCGGGGTGATTTGCGGACGTGACGACGACGTCAGCGGATTTTGCGGTAAATTAGACTGGGCGTTTGTCGTTGATGTACCAGCCGAAGGGTTAGTAGAATTGGCAGAAGCACGGCTTGTTCCAGACGATGAGGAAGATTCAGGTATATTTTTTTTAGCCGTTAAGGCGGGTTGTTTGGCATTAGAGTTGGCACTGGTAACAGTTTTGCCTTTGGTGTTAATCCACGAGTTGCCAGATGCCGTCATGATTTGAGCCCGACCGCCGTCAAAGTCACTGATGGTTTGATACTTCAGCGAAAAAGGCAAAATCACTTGGTTACTGGTGGAAACCACCCCAAGTTTGCCATCTTTTTTGACGACAATGCGGTCATTTTGCACCGCCCTTGCCCACCCTGTCGTGTTGGGGTCGCCAATGAGCAAATCATAAACGGCAGGTACGACTTCACGCCCTTGCATATTGACGTAGCCGACTTTGCCACCTCGTTGCACAGGCATCAAGCCATTTTTAAGTTTGCTCACATCGACTTGTGTATAGCGGGATAAATCCACCTTTTTTTTGCCGTCTTTACCCAATAAGGCCACAGGTGCACCCGAATCTTTGACCGCTAAAAAGTAGCTCGGGCTAGCGGTGCATGACACATGCTTGTAATAACTTTTGGGCAAAGTGCAGGCGTGGGCAGGCAGACTGATGATCAAACCAATAGCCATACCAAGCCCTATGGATTTGGACGATTTAAGATGGGCTGGTTTTAAACCTGAGGTGATGTGCTTAAACAAAGTGACGGTCATCATGGCAATATAAATTTACAATCATTATCAAAAAGGGTTTGGTCATAAACTCGCTTATGAGATAGTAAAACGGGTTAGCAAACCGACCTCTCGTTACCCTAGCAAAAAGTTAGCCATAACTCCATTTAAAACACGTTACACCAACATGCAGACTTATTTAAATCATGACGGATTGTCTGAAGTTGCTAGCTGACTATTAGTGAAGCAAGTTGATAAGCTGTATTAACATTTTTAACCACTCTATACGCGATGAATTATCGCTTGCCCTCATAAGGCAAAACAGGTTAACTTTGATAATCTGCACAATTGCACTACGAGTAAGTCGTTAATTCTCATGCCCACCTCCGCCCCTACTGTTACAAAACATACCGCCACGTTAGGACAGCACGCCATAACGTCTCGCTCTAATCCGCAACCGCCCTCGCCACCCGAGCCCAACGACAACCGCCGAGAGATGGCACTGCGGCTTGTCGCGGGTCG
>JAAXIL010000063.1:0-668 GCA_012270355.1 Psychrobacter sp. | reverse complement strand
AAGCTGTAGTAACATTTTTACCACTATTCAAACAAAATTTAACCCCGTTTAAGTATAATTTTTAGCTTAATGTTTTGATCAAAATTTAAAATTTAGTTATTTTTCTTTAGATAAATTTAACACAAGGTTTTTATGAGACATTTCTTAAATCGTTCCATCCATTCTGCTACCGCAATGGCATGTGCCCTATTAACAGGCGGTTTGTTAGTGACCGCCATGGCTCCCGCTTCAGCGGATGACCAAATTGAACAACGTATTTACCAACCTGATTATGGTAATAAAATCAAACAGTCAGTTTATCAAGACAAAAATTTTGCTCAGTACAAGCAAAAAGCGATGCAAAAGTTGCAAAGCATGGGGTATAGCGTTGATGAAATCGAAGCCGATGATTATCGTCAAAAATGGATTTTGCAAGCCGATGTTGAGAAAAATGATACGGATTATGAAATTCGTTTGAGTTACCCGAGCTTAGATATCCTAACTATTGAAGAAGATTAATTTCTCCCGCTCCATAAAAAAGCCCATATTAGCTTGATGCTGATATGGGTTTGCTTAATTTTTAGGTTTATAAACTTGGTTTATCATAGATGGTTTATCAAGGTGACGGACAATTTTAACCACTCTATACGCGATGAATTATCGCTGGCCCTCATAAGGCAAAACAGGGT
>JAAXIL010000065.1:1464-2007 GCA_012270355.1 Psychrobacter sp. | reverse complement strand
AGTTGTCACCTTCTCGAGTACGCACATTCACTGTGCCCGCTTCAACTTCTTTATCTCCCATCACGAGCATATAAGGCACTCGCTCAAGGGTCTTTTCACGTATCTTAAATCCAATTTTCTCATTTCGCAAGTCACTAACTGCACGAAACCCTTGCTCTTTAAGACGATTGGTAATATTTTCACAAGCCTCAGCTTGTTTATCGGTAATGTTCATCACTGCAACTTGTACAGGGGCAAGCCATGCGGGCATCCACCCTGCATAATGCTCAATAAGCATGCCCAAAAATCGCTCAAACGACCCCAATATGGCTCGGTGCAACATGACTGGTGTTTCTCGCTCGCCATTCTCAGTCACAAATTCAGCGTCCAGTCTTTCAGGCATATTCGGATCAACTTGAATGGTGCCACACTGCCACACCCGTCCCAAGCAATCTTTTAAGCTAAATTCAATTTTTGGACCATAAAATGCCCCTTCACCGTGTAGATATTCCCAATCCAGTCCTGAGCTGTCTAACGCATCAGCAAGAGCCTTTTCTGCCAAGT
>JAAXIL010000065.1:0-1454 GCA_012270355.1 Psychrobacter sp. | reverse complement strand
ACCCGCTTTTCAGGACGAGTGGATAGCTTCATTTCAATATTATCGAAGCCAAAAGCTTCATAAACCTGCAAAGTTAAGCGTATAAATTCGGCGACCTCTTCTTGCATTTGGGTGGGCGTACAAAAAATGTGGGCATCATCTTGAACAAACCCTCGCACACGCATGAGCCCATGCAACGACCCCGACGGTTCATTACGGTGACAAGAACCAAATTCCGCCAAACGTAATGGCAAATCTCGATACGACTTCAAACCTTGATTAAACACCTGCACATGACACGGGCAGTTCATGGGCTTGATGGCATAGTCACGGCTTTCGCTGGCAGTGGTGAACATATTAGAGGCGTAATTCCCCCAATGACCCGATTTTTCCCACAACGTTCTATCGACAACTTGTGGCGTTTTAATTTCTTCATAGCCATTATCACGTTGTACCTGACGCATGTATTGCTCAAGGACTTGATACATCGTCCAGCCATTCGGATGCCAAAATACCATGCCTGGGGCTTCTTCTTGCATGTGGAATAAATCCAGTGCCTTGCCAATCTTACGATGGTCTCGCTTTTCGGCTTCTTCGATGCGTTGAATATAGGCTTTTAAGTCTTTTTTATCGGACCATGCTGTGCCATAAATACGCTGTAGTTGCTCGTTTTTGGCATCACCCCGCCAATACGCCCCACTCATTTTGGTCAGCTTAAACACTTTCAAAAAGCGGGTATTTGGTACGTGCGGACCTCGGCACATATCAACATATTCTTGATGATGATAGAGTCCAAATGCGTCCTCACCAGGCATGTCATTGATGAGTTGTAATTTATAGCTCTCGCCCCGTTCCTCAAAAATTTTGATGGCTTCCTCACGCGGGGTCATTACCTTAATCACATCGTAATTTTGCTTGATGAGTTCCGCCATGCGTTTCTCGATGGCTTCCATGTGCTCAGGCGTAAACGGCGTATCTGAATAAATGTCATAATAAAAGCCATCTTCAATGACAGGACCAATGACCATTTTGACATCAGGGTATAACTGCTTCACCGCATGACCAAGCAGGTGAGCACACGAATGACGAATGATATCCACGCCATCATCATCTTTTGGCGTAACGATTTCTACTGTTGCATCTTCAGGAATGGGGTCTGATGCATCCCCAAGGTGACCGTTGACACGCCCCGCTACTGACGCTTTTGCCAAACCCGCGCCAATGCTCTCAGCGACTTGCATGACTGTGGTTTCACCATCAAACTGTTTAACACTGCCATCGGGTAACGTGATTGCGACCATAACTGCCTACCTATTTATTAATCTGACTAAAAGCGTTATCGTTATATTTTAGGCGATAAACCATCTTGAAAAGCCCAACATTATATACCAATGAAGACGGTTTGGACGAACCTAAATTATTTTCATAAATCTGTAAATAACCCCTTGACACCCCCATCAAACGCTATATAATAC
>JAAXIL010000114.1 GCA_012270355.1 Psychrobacter sp. | reverse complement strand
AGGTTCTTCAACTTCTTCGATACGTGGCGCTGGCATGTTTACGACGGTACGGTCAGTGCCATCTTCCAAAGTCAACTCATAGATTTCAACGCCTTCAGGCAAGTTGATGTCGCTCATGTGATAAGAATCACCGATTTCCATGCCAGATACGTCAATTTCAAGGTATTCAGGCAACTGTGACGGCAAACATATGATTTCGATGTCCGAAACAAGCGTTGACAATACGCCACCTTCTTTCGTACCTGGAGCTTCTTCCCCGCCCACAAAGTGCATTGGCACATTCATGTGGATCTTCTGACCCTTAACAATGCGGCGAAAATCAACGTGCATCGGGAAGCCTTTGGCAGGATGACGCTGCAAGTCTTTAATAACCGCATTGTCTTCGTTGCCATCCACATTGATGGTCAAAATTTTTGAAAAGAACGTTTCGTTCTCAAGCAGTTTGACCAATTCATTGTTTTTAATAGAAAAGGCAACCGCATCTTCACCGCCACCATAAATGATGGCTGGCACTAGGTTTTGTTTACGCAGGCGGCGGCTCGCACCTTTGCCCTGCTGTTTTTCGGAACGAGCAGTGCCGTTTACCGTGTATAGTTCGTTACTCATAAGAGTGTCCTACTAAAGTTAAAATGACGTGACATTTGCGACCAATGCCACAAAAAAAGTGTTTTAATAGGCAATACAAACTTGTATGCCAAAAAAACGAAAGGGCGTATCATACGCCCTTTTACTGAGAATTGCCAGTCGGTGTTATTGCAATTGGACAAATACTGCAAATGGACAAAATTAGTTATCATAATCAAACATCGCACTGATCGACTCTTCGTTATTGATACGTCGTAAACTCTCAGCAAGCATGGACGCAATCGTCACTTGGCGTATCTTGCCACAGGCTTTGGCTTCGGCAGAAAGTGGGATGGTGTCGGTTACGACAATTTCATCGAGCACCGAGTTTTCGATATTGTCAATCGCATTGCCTGATAATACAGGATGAGTAATGTAGCCTAGCACACGTCTTGCCCCATTGTCCTTGAGGGCTTGGGCTGCTTTGCACAAGGTGCCTGCCGTATCCACCATATCATCAACAATCACGCAGTCTCGATCCCGCACATCGCCGATAATATTCATCACTTGCGACTCGTTGGCTCTCGCACGACGCTTATCGATAATCGCTAAGTCTGTATCACCAAGTTCTTTTGCCATTGCTCTGGCACGCACCACACCGCCCACGTCGGGCGAGACAACCATCAAATTGTCGTACTGTTGTTTTTGTAAATCCCGAAGTAGCACAGGTGTACCATAGATGTTATCGACGGGAATATCAAAAAAGCCCTGAATCTGGTCGGAATGTAAATCAACGGTCATCACCCGATCAATGCTGACAATGCCCATCATATCCGCAACCACCTTGGCAGAAATCGGCACTCGAGCCGAACGGGGGCGACGGTCTTGGCGAGCATAGCCAAAGTAGGGCATTACTGCCGTAATCCGTCCCGCACTTGAGCGACGCAAGGCATCCGCCATCACCATGATTTCCATCAAATTGTCATTGGTCGGAGAGCAGGTTGGTTGCAAGATAAACACGTCTTTGCCCCGCACGTGCTCTTTGATTTCGACGGCGATTTCACCATCCGAAAATCGGGTCACGTCGGCTTTACCTAACGGAATGTGCAGATGGTCGGCAACGGTTTTTGCCAGCTCAGGGTGGGCATTACCCGTGAAAATCGCCAGATAGGGCATGGGGAAGTCCTGTTTGGTTGATTATATGGCTTTGATGACTTAACTTAACAGCGGGTTATCATACCGCCATGACAGATAAACGTCCAATAAAAAAAGCACTAACCAATCAATCCGATTAGTCGTGCTTTTTTGTCGTTGCTATGACATTACTTTTATAGAAGGCAACAGTTAATTAATGAAAAATATAACTTTTTCATGCTTGTCATGAGTTAAGCAAAGCATTTTATACGAAAATGGCAGGGGTAGCTGGACTCGAACCAACGGATGTCAGGATCAAAACCTGAT
>JAAXIL010000250.1 GCA_012270355.1 Psychrobacter sp. | reverse complement strand
ATAAGATAGTATAGAACTATGTAATGGTACCCGGAGCCGGACTTGAACCGGCACGATCTTTCGATCGAGGGATTTTAAATCCCTTGTGTCTACCAATTTCACCACCCGGGCAAAACTTTATGAATGACGATAATAACACGCCATCCTAAACTGGAGGCTGAGGTCGGAATCGAACCGGCGTCCACGGATTTGCAATCCGCTGCATAACCACTCTGCCACTCAGCCGTTTGAGGCAGACAATGATAACAAAAAATTTGTAAATTACAAGCGAATTTAAACAATATCTCGATTTTGTCGCTTGGCTTTTTTGATATCACGATACGTCGCCCCACAAATCACCAATAACACCACCAAGGTAATGGCGGGCCATATCAGAATATAAAGTCCATAAAGAAAAGTACTGTGCATAAAGTTCTCCATCGTAATCCATTAAGTGGTTACATCTGTTTTCACTTGTTTTTTCTTATCATAGTCGCCCACTCGCTGCTTGATTAAATCAAAATCAAAACGGTCTTTGTTCATTAGACTGATGGCGGTACAAACGATGGTGCTCACGCCATAAGCGGTTAAAGATGCGAGCAATACCATGTATTGACGTAAAAAGTTCGTGGCAAAAATTAGCATCAGCACCAAGGTAATGGCGGCAGCAATCATGCCCAAACGGCGACCAAAAAAGCCGAATACCATCAAACCAATCACCACAGCGGCTCCAACACTTGCCAAAATCTCAAAGAATAGGGCAGTCATGCCAGTCATGGGTATTAACTCAAAACGTGCAATACAGAAAAATGCCAAGGCGACTAACACGGCGGCAGTGAATGCCACGTTGGTCACTCGATCCCAAAACACACTGGCAATCACTGGGAAGACTACTGCACCCCATAGAGCACCAACGAATACCAACATCACTAAGATGTCGAGCTTAAAGCTGGCAAAAATCAAACCAGCAGCAGTGGCAACAATCATGGTCGCACGACCAACAAGCATCATGGTTTTTGGATTGACTTTGCCTTTAGCAATATTTTTGCCATACACATCTGCCATCATGATGGTAGAAAGGGCAGAAAGGTCAGAGTCGGCGGTTGATGACAAAGAGCCAATGACCAAAATAAAAAATAAAGCAATAAAAATGGGATGCAGATAGGTACTGACCATTTGTGGAATCAGATTGTTCATGTCGCCATTGAGCGGCTCAATACCCACCGTCAATGCCATCAGCCCAATCATGCCTAATCCGATAACAATACCTGCATAACCCACAGTTGCGGTAAAGAAAGTGGACTTAATCTTACTTTTATCAATCGCAAATAAGCGTTGAGTGATGGTTTGGTTGCCGATGGCATACGCCAACACAGCCACAAAGTAAGGAGCACCTTGCTGGAAGAATGCTTCAGATGAAAATAAATCTTGTTGCTGAGGCGTCAAGTTCGATAGCCCATCGACCATGGCTTGAGGACCGCCCATAGAGAATAAAACGGCAGGAATGATAACAACCCCAATCGCCATTAAAGCAATCAGTTGAGCAAAATCAGTAAATACCGAAGCACGGAAGCCAGACGTCAAGGTATAACTAAGCACGCCGACACCAGCGATAAGGACACCCGTTTGAAAGGAAAGTGGCGACAACACCGACACCAAAGCACCAGCAGCAGTGAAGTTTACCATTAGACTAATCAAGCTACCCATCAGATTAGAAACGGCTAGGATAAGCTGGCTGGATGACCCATGCCGAGCATTAATCAGCTCGCCAAGTGTGTGTCCATTGGGAGCGAGTTCACGAAATCGCATGCCAAATGGGTAGATAAATAAAATCATCAACGCGCCCCAAAAGCCGTAATGTATCGGCCCTGATACGCCATATTTGTAACCTGAGGTCGCCGCCGCATAAAAGGACGCTGCCCAAATCCATGTGGCGGTCATACTAGCAGCACCCATGCCAAAACCGACGCCGTGCCCTGCCACCATAAACCCTGTGGTGCTTTCTTTATCTTTTTTAATTAAGAGCGACAGTAGATAAGTACCGCCATAG
>JAAXIL010000109.1 GCA_012270355.1 Psychrobacter sp. | reverse complement strand
TTGAAGCAAGAGGGACTGTAAGCTTCTGGTTTAAGTTTGATATATTCCAAGTATTTAAAACGAGGGTGACTGTTTGCAGTCGCCCTTTTTTACTGGCTTAAGCGTTTGGTGATCATCATTATGAATAAAAAAGTGTTAGCAGTTATTGCAATATTATTGGCATTGTTGATTGCTTGGTTAGGATATAAGTTTTTAACTAGAAGTACATTAGAAGATTCAGTTACCCCCGCCCCTAGCAGTTCATCCCCAGATTCAGAGCAAAAGCTAGGTGATTCATCAGCGGACTCTGCTTCACAAGACGCCACAAACGCTACGTCTAATCCAAATACTTCCACACAATTTGAAACAGGACTTGAGAATCTGCCACGGTCGTTGCAAGGAACCGAGGTAGATGGTGACATTATCATTGATGGCACCCAAAATTTGGTGGTCACGGAGGGATTAAAACGTCTTTTTGATTATTTTTTATCCACATTGGGTGAAGAAAGTGCTGAAACCATCCACGCCCGTGTGGAAGCGTACATTAAAAGTCATACCCCAGAACCTGCTGCCAGCCAAGCAGTAGAGATTTACCACCAGTACGTGACCTATCTACAACGTCTAAACGCCATTCAAAATAAATATGGTAACTTGCAAATGCGAGCGACTAAATCTGGTGAGTTTGACTTGTCTTTGGCACGGCAAAGACAACAAGATATTGTTAATTTACGCAATGAACTATTCGAGCCTGAAACGATTGAGGCATTTTTTGCCGATGATGATGAATTGTTCGAGTATAACATTGCCATGATTGAGCTGGCTCAAAACGACAACTTGACCGAAGAGCAGCGTCAGGCAGCAAAAGAAGATTATTTAAGCCGTCTGCCCGACTCATTAATTAAACAAAACGCTGAGCAACAAGCCAATTTAGAAAAGCTCATACAACAGACAGAAGCCCTAAAAAAACAAGGGGCAAGTGATGCCGAACTGTTTGCCATGCGTGCCAAGCTGGTAGGCGTACCTGCTGCCGAGCGACTGGCAGAGGTCGACGCACAAAATCAAGACTTTGATAATCGGTTTGAGCAGTATCAGACTGCAAAGCAACAAATCATGGCATCCAATGCCGACGAAGCAGAACAGCAAGCCCAAATTTCGGCTTTAGAAGGTGAGCTATTTGATGAAGCAGAGCAAAAACGCTTAACGGGTTATGCTCAATTAAAGGAATTAGAGGCATCAGAACAACAATAGATAGGGCAGTGCTGACGGTTTTATAAAACTACGATTATTTCTTTTAAAGTTTGGAACGAGGTAATTTGACCTTTTTTTTGAAGGCGTTATTTATGTATTTCATTTTGTGCAATTATTAACCGACCAGTCGTCCAAATACGCTATAAAACAACACACTCATCGTCACAAAAATGACCAGAAATATTAACAACCGCTTTGCCCAATAGGGCATAAGCGGTTTTTTATAGCCGATGCTGTCTAAGTGACTGTCTAAACCCTTGTTCAACTTTAAATTTGGCTCGGGCGGATCAACCATATCGCCTATATTGCGAAGCGTGGAAGGTGAATTTTGCACCCTTGTTCTTTCTGATTCACTCAAGGTTTGGGTGGTGTCAAAATCAGTCGTCATTCCTTGTTTACTAGCAATGGTATCCACATTGTTTTGACGTTTGGTCTGCAATGAGCTTTCATACGCATCAATTTGGTCTTTTGCGTCACCCATCGAGATTCCCCGCTCATCGCTCAATGCTTTGATGGCATTGACTAAATTGCCTTTGTTGACCATCTCGATAATGTGTTTGGGAAGGGATGCCATAACTTTGTCTCAAAAATATCTCAAATTTAAAATTGATTGTTAGGATGGATTATCGCAAAAAACAAATGCAAACCAAAACAAAAAACACGCCAACATGAGGCGTGTTTCAAGTTAAATAAAGGTTGCAAGGATTACATATTTTTCCAACGCTCAATCGCTTCATGAATGACTGATTTTGCCTCATCAGCATCGCGCCAGGAATTGACGGTTGTCGTCCCCGGCTGTTTGAGGTCTTTGTAGTGAATATAGTGGTAGGGAA
>JAAXIL010000053.1 GCA_012270355.1 Psychrobacter sp. | reverse complement strand
AACCAACGGATGTCAGGATCAAAACCTGATGCCTTACCAACTTGGCTATACCCCTGCATGGGCGACATATTATACGCATTGCCGAAAAATTTGCAACTGATTTTTGCGTTATTTCAGGCTTTGCGTCATAACGGTTCGGCAAGGCGGTTTGTTTGATGAAACAAATTTTTCGATACTGACTTTATATTGTTCATCGAACGGCAAAAATACACAACTGCCCGTTCCTGTCAGACGGGCGGTGCTATGGCTGACGGACTCAAGCTGGCGTAAATAAGATAATGCTTGAGCGATGGCAGGATAATTATTGACCGCAATCGGTTCAAACACGTTTTGATAGGGGGTATTAAGGTTAAACACATAATCGGACTGGTGAGCGGATATGTCATCCACGTTGATAATGGGGCAGTCTCGCTGTAAATCATCTGAGCCAAAAAGCAGAGCGGTTGACACATGCACGTTGGGCATGAACAGTAAAAACTGTTGGTCGGGTAGGGTAATGGGGTGCAAAACTTCGCCAATGCCTTCCGCAATGGAATCATGACCTGCCACAAAAATCGGTACGTCTGCCCCAACCGTCGCCCCAATCTTACAAAGCTCATTTCGACTAAACCGCAATTGCCAAAGTTCATTTAAAACCTGCAACGTTGTCGATGCATTGGATGACCCCCCGCCAAGCCCTGCCCCTGTTGGAATGAGTTTGGTGAGGTGAATGGTGATTTGTGGTAGCGTTTCGGGCAACGTATTGGTGTGCTGAGCATGACGCAACAGAGCCATACTGGATTGATAAATTAAATTATCGGTAAGACTTGCTGTAGGCAGATTGTTACCCGAAAGCTGAATGGGTAGCGTGTCCGATGCTTGATGCAATACAGCATCAGGTGAAAAATGGCTATTTGTTAACGTAAACTCAAGCGTATCGCCCCAATCAAGCAAACGAAACACGGTTTGCAAATTGTGATAGCCGTCCGCTCGCTTACCTGTGATGTGCAAAAACAGGTTGATTTTGGCAGGGGAAAAACAGCTGATGGTGGGCGTAGCGGTGTGCATGGTGGTCGGTAGGGGCGTATCTTATTGCGTGTGGTCAATGGTTAATATGATGCGATAAAAATGTTCGTTTTGCGTATCATAATTGACCTTGATTTTGCTCGGCAATGTATCGCTTGGGTCCTCGGAATCATAGCTAAATTCGGCTAACCATCTGCCATTGACCGCTTGCTGGATACGTCCTGATGCGTCGGCCTCATAGCGGTCATCGGACGGGGCATGACTGCCCGAAATCCAATAGGGTAATTCCGCAATCGGAGCTTGAATACCTGTCGCTTCAGCCAGCAGCACTTCGGGGTCATTTGCAGTTTTCGTACCTGCCCGTTCGCTGGTCAGTGTGGCGGTCACCCCATCATATTCAACGACGGTATGCCCAATGCCTAATGCCCCCGTGATGTCCATGGCAAATCTGTCGCCATCTTGAGCCCACGCATAATACGCACTGCCAGACTGCACTTTTGGGTGCGAGCTGGCGATGCCAATTTTACCGCGTACGTTAAACGCATTAAGCCGAGTGGGCGTGGTAGAAGTGTCTGTCGATATCACAACAGGCGTGGTGGCAGATGTGGTCGTAACAGGCGTTGGCTTGCTCATGGATTGACAGCCTGACAAGCCAAGTAAACCAAAGGACGTAGCGAGGATAGCCAACGATGTTGCGTAATTGATTGATAGTGGATTGGATAACGTAATTTGCGACATAAGATAACCGATGAAACCTAAAATGATGGATAAAGTGTAGCAGAAAGGTAGATGAATTTTGTCGCTAAACTTATGCTTTAACTTGCTAGGCTATCTTTGTTTTTTTGACATTGCGGACAAAACGTACTGGCTCGCCCTGCGATGGTAACTTTGTCGATGGGCGTTTGGCACACGGGGCAGGGGGCTTTGTGTTTGCCATAAACGTTGAGCGTTTGCTGAAAATAGCCCGTCTTGCCATTGGCAACGGTAAAATCTCGCAAGGTTGACCCGCCTTTTTCGATAGACGTTTGTAGTACTGCTTTGATGTGCTGGGCAAGTATGTCTAATTGCTCAATG
>JAAXIL010000042.1 GCA_012270355.1 Psychrobacter sp. | reverse complement strand
CCGTGAAGGTGGACGTACAGTAGGTGCTGGCGTTGTGTCTAATGTGAAAGACTAATTCAATTGGCGGACAACCCCATATTAAGGGAGGTTAAGCTCGCTTGAAGTATTGCTATACATCACCGCTCGCTTGCCTTGTTGTTCACCAATTGAAACTCGATTAGTTAACTTATAAAACCGTGCCCTAGGGTGCGGTTTTTTTGTTTCTTAATTTTCGATTTTATTCTCATCAAATTATGAATAACCTAAATGATAGCCATATTACCGAACCAGGTAGAAGACACATTCGTATTATAAAAAGTGTTAATCTTTATCCGTCGCTCTTGTCCCAAGTAGCAGAGCTTGAGCGGGTGTTACAAGGTGATGAGACATGGTCTGAGCAGACGTTAACCAAAACGCTGGCATCGGAATATGCATTTATTGTTGTGATGTTTGCAGATATTGGGAAGGCAACCGAGGATAAAACGCTTATTGGCTATGCGGTTCTATCACAAGTATTTGAGTTGGCAGAACTCTATCGAATTGGGACGCATCCTGATTGGCAACGTCAAGGGGTGGCTAGGTCATTATTAAATAAAGCGATAGCATATCTAAAAGATACGCAAGCCGAAAGCTTGCAACTTGAAGTGCGGGCGGACAATCATTCTGCCATTGCATTATATGATAATTTAGGTTTTGTCGAGCTGTATCGTCGCAGAAATTACTACCATACCGCACGGGGTGGTAGCATAGATGGGGTGGTGATGGAGTTAAAATTGGCGGAGTAGGGTGATTAGTCCAAAAATGTAAAGATATATGTTATTTAATAGATCACTATTTGAATCGTACGAGTTGTGGTATATTGAGCATACTTTCCTTTGAGCTTTGCGACAATAACTCAGTAACTTCTTCAAAAGTTGGGGCAGTTTTAAACGTTACCCATTTATTATTAATCAGCAGTTGGATGGGTAGATATTGCGTTTTATAGGTCATCTTAACGTTTTGTGGCACCCAATAGCCCAAATAAAGATAGTCTAAACCCAGTATTTCGACCAATTGCATTTGCTTCAGCACGCCCAATACACCCAAACTACGACTGCGATAGTCTAAATTGGTAGCAAAAAAAGTATAAACACTCGATAGACCATCTTCCAATACATCGGTTACTGCGGTCGCAAGCAATTTTCCTGAGGTTAAGGAGTTTACGGTATCGTTTGAGCGATATTTTGTTTTAAAATTCGAGGTTTTATGGGTTTGTCGGATTTCCATAAATTTAGTTTGAGCAGGGCTTTCGACCAAAAAACGTTTGAACGAATGCAAACTGGGTGGATACATGTCGCCATCAGCATGACGTTCGATAATATATCGCTCAAACAATGCGTAATGCTCGGCGGCAGCTTGTTCACTGTCAATCATTCTGATGGACACATCCGCATTGCGGTTCAATACTTTGCGAAATCGTCGTGACCATTTGAAATCCGACACTTTAACTCGGCAAGGGATACACTGCTGGCAGTGCTGACAAACTGGACGATACACCACATCACCACTACGGCGAAAACCCAACTGAGACAGATGGGTAAATAGTCCGTTATCGTTCATTAACGGTTCGTTAAATGGCAAATACGCCAAGCGAGATGCCCGATCTGGCAGATAGCTACACAGATGCAAGGGCGACACTTCAAGCGTGTTTGGATCAAATTGGGTCATGCCAAACATTGAAATAACATATATCAAATAGGCTAATTAAGAATCATACAAACTGGCAACAGGTTTGGGATGAGATGTTAGCCAAGTCTTATTAGTTTGATGAATCGCTAAATCAACTAAATTCGGTAACTCGCTTAAAAACTGCGAGCGAGGTATGTCTATCGCACCGAGCGAATGCAGATGGTCATTGGGTAATTGACAATCAATCAGCTTAACCCCTGTATTTTGACACAAAGTGGTTAATGCCCAAAATGCCACTTTGGATGCATTGCTTTGACGGTGAAACATGGATTCCCCACAAAATAATCCGCCAATTTTAAGCCCATATAATCCGCCAATCAGTTGTTGCTTGCCCTCTTCGGTTTGCCAAACCTCAATGCTATGAGCAAATTCCAATTTGTGCAACTCAAGATAGGCGGAGAGCATCTGTGGATTTATCCACGTCTCGTTCGTGTAGTCCCGAGGCTCACGACACGCCAGCATGACCGCTTCAAAATCGTGGTTTACTGTCCATGTCCAGTCTGACTTTTTGACCTGCTTGCGTAACGACTTACTAGGCATAAACTCGCACGGCTCAAGCACACAGCGAGGGTCAGGACTCCACCAAGCCAAAGGTTCATCGTCATTAAACCACGGAAACAGCCCTTGGCGATAGGCAGTTAGCACGGTGCTGGGGGATAAATCTCCTCCAATCGCAATCAGCCCTATACCTTCAGGATCCGCCTGCTCAGGGTCAGGAAATTCATATAAACAAGTCTCCCAACCCAGCGGATTTTCAGCATCAGACACGGCGGACACAATGGCGACCTATTCGGTCAAGGTAGAGGCATAAGTGTGGTCTTGTGCCACAGTCTCGCCTTGAGCATCTAAATATTTTTCGGCATCCAAAGCTGCCATACAACCTGTGCCAGCCGAGGTGATCGCTTGACGATACACATGATCTGCCACATCGCCTGCGGCAAAAACCCCTTCGACGCTGGTTTGGGTGGCATTTCCAGTCAATCCACTGTTCACGACGATATAGCCATCTTTCATGTCTAATTGATCAGCGAACATGTCAGTATTCGGTTTGTGTCCAATCGCCACAAACATACCTAAAGCATCGAGTTGTTTGGTAGTACCGTCTTGAGTGGATTCAATAAGAACACCATTCACGCCTTGCTCATCGCCAAGCACTTCTTTGACGGTATGATTCCATTCAATCGTCACGTTACCGTTTTTGGTTTTTTCAAACAGTTTATCTTGTAAGATTTTTTCACTGCGTAGGCTGTCACGGCGGTGCACAAGGGTGACGTGCTTTGCAATGTTCGATAAATACAAAGCTTCTTCGACAGCCGTATTACCGCCCCCGATGACCGCTACATTTTGGTCTTTATAGAAAAATCCATCACAAGTGGCACACGCCGACACGCCCAAACCCTTGAACTTAGTCTCTGATTCTAAGCCCAAATATTGAGCTGATGCCCCTGTGGCGATAATCAACGCATCGCAAGTGTAGTCGCCATTATTGCCGTGCAGGGTAAACGGGCGTTCGGTGAGCGTCACGCTGTTGATGTGGTCATAAACCAGCTCGGTACCGAAACGTTCGGCATGGTCCTTCATGCGTACCATGAGGTCAGGACCCGTCAAGCCGTGAGCATCACCTGGCCAGTTATCTACCTCGGTGGTGGTGGTGAGCTGTCCGCCTACTTCTATGCCCGTAATGATGACAGGATTTAGGTTAGCACGAGCCGCATACACGGCAGCCGAATAGCCCGCTGGGCCTGAACCTAAAATGATGAGTTTTTCATGACGTGGCGTGGTATCAGTAGTATTGGTTTGAGTATCAGACATAAATTCTCCTAAATTATTTTATAGACATTAATGGTGAAATGGATGGGTTTATTATGGGTATAAAAGTTGTGAGTGCCAGTCTGCGTTACCGATGATGACGTTTAATAAAACTCAATGTCATCTATCGCCTCAAGTTTGCAATAAATAGTGCAAAATCGCATCGGCAAGGGCTCAATTTGTTATCATAGCATATTGCTTTGCTTAGGTTTTTGACCCTTCGCCCGATTGTGGGCTTCGTTTAGTTTGGAATGTTGCTGTCGCATGTTTACCTCGCACCATCTGTATCTCATCAAAAAAGTCATTTTTACCACTTTAGCCGTGTTGCTGATGGCATATTTTTTTATGATTTTTTTGACGCATTCACCGTTTGACCCAAGTTGGTCATCGCTATCAAGCTCGTCCAATATGGACGACGTGAGTAATGTCGGTGGGTTGGCTTCGGCATGGCTGTCAGACGTGTTGTATGCGTTTTTTGGCTGGTCGGCATGGTGGTTGCTCGTATTTTTGGGGTATGAGGCGGTTTGTCTGTGGTGGCAACGGTCAGAGCCTGCCTTTTTGCTAAGACTACTGGCGTATGCGTTTATCCTTATTGCCTCTGCCACATTGCTGACTGGTGGGCTAGACGCTTGGCAGATGTATGTTAATGGCACCACTGACCCTGTGCAAACGGGTGGTACTATGCAAGCGTCTAACGTTTCTAATTCTAACTTTTCCAATATTGTGGGCATGGAGTTGTCTCGCCGACTGAACTCATTGATGCCACTATGGGCAACATTATTTTTTCTCATCATATTTTTGGGCGTGGCGATTACTTATGCCTTTAATATCCGTTGGCGAGCCATGTTTAAAGGCCTATTCGTCGGTGTGATGGGAAAACCTGCTCAAATTGCACCGCAAGATAATGTATCAGGTGCTATCGAAGAGGATTCGGCTTATGTAGAAGAGGGTTTAGAAAGTGACACGTTGAGTCCAGCAGGACAATTACCTTTGGATTTTACACCACTAAATGCCAAAGCGGAGGACGATTTTGCAAGCTTACCTTTTGAGGAGGAAGAACACATTGACACCGATGTGCTCGGTGACTTTTTGGCAACTTCAACCATTAACGATACCTTATTGACGACGTTAGAGGAAGAGAGTCAGGCCAAAACGGCATTAGAAATTGAGCCAGATATTGATCCCGTAACTTTAGACGATGAGACTCAAACGCAAACAGAACCTGTAAAGCGGATGAATATTATTAGCCCCGAGTCAGTGGTTGAACAGTCAATTGACGATGACGATTTAAGTAATGAAAGTTTAAACCAAGATGATTTAAATGTTGATTTAGATGGCGAAGAACCAAATCAGTTGTCTAAAAATGTGAGTAACCTTATTAGCGATACAAGCGAACAAGACGCCACCTACGAACAAACCGCCATTAACGACATTTTAGATACTCAGCCTGAGCAAATTGCTACCGAATCTGAGCCGCAAGTAGATGCCCCAGCGTCAACCGAAGATTATGTCCAGCTGGACATGACTCCATCGAACACGCCGCCTGCCGACCCAACCGCCGAGCCTGTAGTTTTAGATGAAGTGAAAGAAGAAGGGATAGAAAGGTTTGATGAAGATGTATCAGTGAGTAGCCCTACAACCATCAGCTTCGCCGTGCCCGAGGGCGATGCAAGCAACCAGATTGATGATTTGATGCCTGAGGATGGCAGAGACGATACGGACGATGAATCAACCGCATCAAGCCGTGATGGCAATAGTCGAGATGACTTAGTACTGGCGGCTATTGACGATGACGACGCCTTCAAATCACACAGCCGAGCCATGCAAACCGCCCGCTATCGGGAAAGTTTAACCCCCATTCCTGAATTGTCAATTTTGGATAAGCCCGACCCAGACCGTAAGCCGAGTTATACCGAAGCCGAACTGACGCAACTGTCCGAACTGTTAGAAATCAAACTGCAAGACTTTAACGTCAAAGCCGAGGTGGTGAATGCCATTCCTGGACCTGTCGTGACCCGTTTTGAAGTTGAGCTTGCCCCTGGCGTCAAAGCCAGCAAGGTCACGGGCATATCACGCGATTTGGCTCGCTCGCTGTCGATGGCATCGCTACGGGTTGTGGAAGTCATCCCTGGTAAGCCGTATATCGGTATCGAAGTGCCGAATAAAAAGCGGGAAATGGTGCGACTGATTGAGCTGTTAGAGACCGATAAATACAAAGATCCCAAAGCCCAAATCAGCATGGCAATGGGCAAAGACATTGGCGGCAAACCCATCATCACCGACCTTGCTCGTGCTCCGCACATGCTCGTTGCGGGTACGACAGGTTCGGGTAAATCGGTGTTGGTAAACTCCATGTTGCTCTCGATGCTACTAAAATACACCCCCGACCAGCTCCGCCTTATTTTGATTGATCCCAAACAGCTCGAGCTTGCCAATTACAACGACATTCCGCACCTGCTTACCCCTGTGGTCACTGACATGAACGAAGCCGCCAGTAGTCTGTCGTGGTGTGTGGCAGAAATGGAGCGACGCTATCAACTCATGAGCCTATTGCGAGTCCGCAAACTCGGTGAATTTAATAAAAAAGTGCAAGCGGCAGAAAAGGCAGGCAAGCCCATCATCGACCCCCTATGGCGACCCAACGACAGCGTGGGCATGGACAAAGCTCCCAAACTCAAAACCTTACCCATGATTGTCATTGTTGCGGACGAATTTGCCGACATGATCATGCAAGTGGGCAAACAAGCCGAAGAACTCATCACCCGCCTTGCTCAAAAATCTCGGGCGGCTGGCATTCATTTGATGCTGGCGACCCAACGCCCTTCGGTAGACGTGATTACAGGTTTGATTAAAGCCAACATCCCCGTGCGTGCCGCCTTGCGAGTGAACTCCAAAGTTGACTCCCGCACCATTCTCGACAGTGGCGGTGCCGAAGACATGCTCGGCAATGGCGACATGCTATTCCTTGGACCAGGACAAATCGAACCTGACCGCGTGCACGGGGCATTTGTGAGCGACGAAGAGGTGAACCGAGTGTGCGAAGCATGGCGAGAGCGGGGAGCACCCGACTACATCGACAACATGGCAGACAACTTTGCCCTAGAATCGCCCAGTGGCTCAGGTGGCAACACTTCAGGCGAAGACGACGACCTTTACGACCAAGCTGTAGCGTTTATTTTAGAAACCCGCAAAGTCTCCGCCTCTAGCATTCAACGCAAATTTAGCATCGGCTACAACCGTGCCGCCCGCATCGTCGATTCGATGGAAGAGGCAGGTTTGGTCAGCTCGATGGGTAAAAGTGGGAAACGGGAAATTTTAATGTGATGCCCAAGACACACCTAAGAGGGGAGCGGAAACCTGCTTTTCGCTTGTATCTGTCCGTCTGGGCGTGGCGGGTGCTACGGTTTGGGGCATTCCATCTAGCCGAGCGACTACCCCAAAACCTAGCCCCCGCACCACGCCCAACCGAACAGGATATCGCTACAATCAGGGCTAGCGGACACCACATTTCCTTGTTTCGTATCGTCGTGCGTTCGCATATCTTTTTTATTAAACTCGTTGACCTTAGCTTAAAATTAACCCCTGACCCCAAGCAAACTTAACGGAACATAAAACCGCCAATGCTCACCTCCATGCTCACCTCAGTCCAACTTCCCAAACGCATGCTAACCAGCCACGACGGCACCAAACAACTTGACCTGAGCCGTCCACACGTCATGGGTATTCTAAACGTCACGCCCGATTCGTTTTCTGATGGCGGACAATTTAACGCCATTGATACCGCCTTACGTCACTGCGAGCAGATGCTGAATGAAGGGGCGAGCATCATTGACATTGGCGGTGAATCCACTCGACCTAACGCCACACCAGTAAGCACCGATGAAGAATTAAACCGGGGTTTGCCCGTCGTGCCAGCCATTCGGCAAGTGTTTGGCGACGAGGTTAATAAACAAGATGGGTGGTTATCCATCGACACCAGCACACCAGAGGTCATCGATCAAAGCGTGCAGGCAGGGGCAGACATTTGGAACGACGTGCGAGCCTTAAGCCGAGACGGGGCAGGCGAGATGGCGGGCAAACTTGGCGTGCCTGTCATTTTGATGCACAACCGAGGCGAACCTGACACCATGGATGACCTAGCGGTTTATGATGACGTGATGAGTGAGGTTAAAGGTGAATTGCAACACCGCATTGACTATGCCTTAAGTTGTGGCGTAAAACCTGAAAACATTGTGTTGGATTTGGGGTTTGGATTTGCCAAAAATCATGCTCAGCACCAAGTTTTACTAAAGAATATGGGGCAGTTTTTAGAGCTGGGTTATCCAATGCTGTTTGGGATTTCTCGCAAACGCTATTTAGCTGAAGTGCTAAACCAGTCGGACGTGCGAGCATTTGCAAACCACGCCAAAACTGACCGTGACCCCATCGGCATGGCGACTGCGTTGCTTGCCATTACTCAAGGCACGAGCATCATCCGCACCCACAATGTGGGTATGACCATGCAAGCGGTGGCATTGTGGCAAGATTTGTATGGTTAGGTAATTGCGTCTAGATTAAAGCTAACGAAATAATCAGTCGTCTGTTACAACAATTATTAAAATTCAAGCGTCGGTAGTCAAAAATCGTTATAAGTCACTATTCAAAACAAATAGGAATCCCATGTCGCCTAAATCTTCTAAACTTTCAAAACTTATTTTCGCCTTGTTAACGGTTAGCCTGCTCACCAGTTGTGCCACGGTGCCAACATCACCAACCACAAATGTCAACTCGGCTTATACGCAAACCATGCCAATCATTGATCGTACGGGACGCATTGCCTATGTTGAAGAAGTCAGCACCGTTAAGGGCAAAATCTCAAGCCTTTACACCATCACTCCAGACGGCAGTGACCGTCAGCTATTGGCTCAAATTCAAGGCTTAATCTTTTCGCCCGCATGGTCATTTGATGGCAAAAAATTGGCGTATGCCGTGCAACTGCCCAAATCGCACCCAAGAATTTTCGTGCACGACATCGCTACGAGGAAAGTACAGCAAGTCGCTACACCAAAAGGAGCAAGCCTTAGCCCCTCGTTTTCACCCGATGGACGCTACTTGCTATTCAGTGCCTCGCAAAATGGCAATGCCGACATTTACCGCAAAAGTTTGGTTGATGGTACAACGGAACGTTTGACGACACTAAAAAGCACCGAAGTTCAGCCGTCTTATGCCCCCGATGGACAAAGCTTTGTGTATGTCAGCGACAAAGCGAGGGCAGGGCGGGCGGAAGTGTATCGTTATACCTTTGCTACAGGGCAGACTCGTAAGCTCAAATCGGGCTATAGTGCCAGCCCCGAAGTGAGCCGAGATGGACAAAAAATGGGCTTTTTAAATGGCTCACAAGCGTCGGTAATGACGCTGGCAACAGGAAACGTTACCAATTTCGCTAACACAGGACTGGACGAACCCGCCAGACTGTCACCAAGTGGACGCTATGCCGTGTATCCTATCGGGTCTAAAATGGGGAATGGCAGTTTGGTCATCCGTTCGTTATATAGCGGGGTGAGCTACACCATCTCAAGTAAAACAGGCGGGCGAATGCGGTCACCCGTGTGGGGCGTGGGCAGTGATGATTAGTACGGTCAATAATTAAACAGTCACAGATGTAAACGATTAAGGGAAGGCAATCGCATGGGGGCAAAGTCAAGCAAAAAAGGCAAACACGGCACGTCTGCTCGTGACTTTGCCAAATCAAACGGTCACGCTAAGTCTCATTTGCCAAGTAAAATATGTCCAACCTGCCACCGTCCGTTTACATGGCGGAAAAAATGGGCAAACGATTGGGATAATGTGGTTTATTGTTCAAAGCGGTGTCGTCCGTAAGATGTTGCAAGCAAAGGGCTTATATCAACTGTCCGAACGATAATGCCCAAATTCATAGCGAATTTTATGTTCTCGAATTTCACCAACAAACAGCCGATATAGGTTAGCGTGTAAGTATTTTCGCCCTGTGGTCAAATAGCCGTCTTGCCTCAGCCTGCGAGGGTCGAAATTGAAGGTAAGGGGCAACATACGGAAGCGGGCAACCCGACTTGCCCGATTAACATAATCGCAATCTTCGCACAGCGTGACGCTGTCATCAAAACCGCCGATACGCTCATGCACGATTTTGCTCGAAAACAAACACGCCCCAACAGCGGTTGGGAAGGTAAACTGCGTCGCAAAAATGCCTATATTAAACAAGTGATAACCCAATTTAAAATGCTTTGGTAAGGCTTTGGCATTCATATAAACTCCCGCCACGTCTAAACGCTTGCTATCAAGCAATCTCATGCCGTTTGCTAAAAAGTCAGCATGCAGGCGAACGTCGGCATCCAAAAACAACAACCGCTCGCCTGTTGCCAAATCCGCACCCGTGTTGCGTCCCAAACAAACGCCCCGCTTTTGCATGACGTGTACCGCAAGGTTGGGCAAAGCATCGGCAAAACGGTTGACTATTTGCACCGTGTCGTCATCGCTGTTTGAGTCAACCACAATCACCTTAAAATCACGATACGTTTGCTCTGCCAAATCGTTAAGTAGGTTTGCGATGCGTTCAGCTTCGTTTAGGGTGATGATAATAATGCTTAACGTTGGGCATGAGTTAGAGTCTGGGGCGGGCATGATTAAAACCTTGCGATGAGGCATTTAACCTAGCATACGGCAAGTTTATGACCGATTGATGATGCGAGAATAATGAGCATCAATAGGTCTAAAAATCAAACCAGCACAACAGCCAACTCAATCTTCCTTCAAATTTAGCAAGTCTAAATGCACTACAACAATGCATTTGCCTCGCATAAATTAGTACAATGAATCAATGTCTGTTCAGATGACAAAAACAGGGAAAGAATAAGGTCAGAACCGAGGACGTTCAAAACTCTGTGTCAACTAAATTAAAGACGCATCACCGAATCTAATC
>JAAXIL010000175.1 GCA_012270355.1 Psychrobacter sp. | reverse complement strand
TTGCTAAGTTTGTTAATGATTTTTTGTATTTTTAACGCTCAATAATTACTTGCTATGACAGTTGCTTTGATGAATACGAATGAGTCAGTCTACAATCGAAAAGCTTATTAAATGTACACCGAAAACCACTATTTGTAAATCCTAGCGAGGTTATGCTCTCGGGTGGGCGTTGTCATACACCCTTGTCAGTTGAGCAAAATCGACATGGGTATAGATTTGAGTGGTGCTGATGTCGCTATGCCCTAACATTTCTTGCACCGCTCGCAAGTCGCCACTGCTCGACAAGACATGCGAGGCGAAACAATGACGTAGCAGATGCGGATACAAGTTTTGGGCAATGCCTGCCCGTGCCACTGCTTTTTTAAGACGCAATTGCACCGCTCGAGGCGTGAGGCGTTTGCCCAATTTTTCACTGATGAATAACGCATCAGGTTCGTCATTTTCGATGGTTTCTAGCCATAACGCCCGATGCGGTAAATAGTTTTGCAAGGCTCGCATGGCGTGCTTGCCGACAGGCACCAATCGCACTTTGCCCCCTTTACCTTGTACACGTACTTGCCCCGTGGCATCGACAGGTTTTGCCAAAGCAGGTTTCGCAGATTGAGCCGATAACGAATCAGGATTTTGAGACGGTAAAGCATGACGGCGAATGTCACCCACGTTCAAGCCAACCAGTTCACTCAAGCGTAAACCACTGCCATACGCCAGTTCGAACATGGCTTTGTCCCGTACCCAAAGCCGTGCTTGTTCGGGGTCTTCAGGTATTTCTTGATCAAGAACTTGTTTAATCAAGTCGGCATCGGCGATGGCAGGTAGGGGACGGGATTGGCGTTTGAGCTGATAACCCGTGGCGGGGTTGATGCGTGCTTGCCCTGTATCAATGAGCCAGCCATAAAAAGCACGGATGGCGGACAGTGTTTGTTGCATACTGGCGATACACACCCCATCTTCGTCTAGCCGTTTGGTGACAAAGGCGGTTAGTTGCCGTTTGTCGCACATGCTCCAGTTTATTGCTTTGGCAGACAGCTTTGCTACCGTGCCTTGCCCCAATCCTTTAAGGCGTTTGGCAATAAGAAATTGTGCAAGTGTGGCGAGGGCATGTCGATAAGCGACAATGGTATGCTCAGACAAGTTTTGCATGGCAAGCGTGGACAGCCATGCTTCGACAGGGCTCATGAGTTGGCTGAGTATTGCGTCTGGTGCGGTTTCAGGCTTAGACATAGGACAAATTTGTTCAAACTAAAATTTTGCGATAATGAGATAAGATTGCAATCTTGCTCGCCCTCACCCTAAACTTACTGCATAAATATTGCATAAACAAGAGACCGCTGTGATGACGATACAAAAAACCGCCGACCTCATCCGTCAAAGTGAACGCATTTGCATTCTAACAGGAGCGGGTATCTCGAGCGAGAGTGGCATTCCGACCTTTCGAGACAAGCAAACGGGGCTATGGGAAAACCATCGTGCCGAAGATTTGGCAAACATTAACGCATTTCACCGTGATCCGAAGTTTGTGTGGGGTTGGTATCAGTGGCGACGAGGACAAGTGGCAGACAAACGCCCGAACCCTGCTCACCATGCCTTAGCGGATTTAGAAAAATGGGCATTGGAGAACAGCAAAACGTTCACGTTAATCACGCAGAATGTCGATGATTTGCATGAGCAAGCGGGTTCAACAGCCACGCATCTGCACGGGCACTTGTGGCGAAATAAATGTAGTGAGTGTGGGCAAGCTTACGAGGGCGAATTGGACTATGCCGATGATGCGTTGCTGACTTGCCCAAATTGTGGCGGTTGGGTACGCCCAGACATTGTGTGGTTTGGTGAGAATCTACCGAAGGATGCGTGGGTATTGGCAGAGCAAGCATCTAGTCAGTGTGACGTGTTCATGAGCATCGGCACCTCCAGTTTGGTCTATCCTGCCGCAGGGCTGTCACAACTTGCCAAACAATGTGGAGCAACCATCGTTGAGGTCAATCCAAACCCAACACAAAGCCCACATATTGATGTAATGATTGAGGAAAAAGCAGGAGTGGCGTTGCCTGAAATCATCAACGCTCTATAGCACGTCATTAATTCTTAAAATAGCTATTTTAAAAACAC
>JAAXIL010000251.1:1816-2108 GCA_012270355.1 Psychrobacter sp. | reverse complement strand
GGCATACTCTTTGACAATGTATGAATGATAAGTTTTTTTGCATGTTCCCTATCTTCTGAAAATCGGTAACCAACTGACCGGTGACCAAACGGTGACCATTTTGTGACCAAAACATCTAAAAATAAACACACGCTGAAATCTCGGCAAACCAACCTGTTTTAAGCTGTTCATTAATCTTTGTTTTATAATCGAGCAGGTCTAAATTTGCTTTGCTAGACCCAGAATAACAGTCAAAACTAAAGACATCCACAGCGGTTGTCTTTTTTTATGCTAAGCTATCCTTTTATCAAAA
>JAAXIL010000251.1:0-1783 GCA_012270355.1 Psychrobacter sp. | reverse complement strand
CCCCTCAAATCCCATGCCCGTCAACTTCACCAACACCCTCATCGTTGCCATTTCTGCCACTGCCTTGTTTGATTTAAGCGAGTCGGAAGCATACCGAGAACGCTTAGTGCAAGCTGACCCTGCGACCGCCGATGATAAGTTTCGGGCATATATGCAGGGCTTGGAAAACGAACCCTTGAGCGTTGGGGCTGGGTATCCGCTGATTCGAGCCTTGTTGAACCTTAACCAATTCGACAATGCCAAAGACTATCAAGATGAATCACCACTCGTTGAGGTGGTAATCGTGTCCAAAAGCTCGCCCGAAACGGGTATTCGAGTATTGAACGCCATCAAATCGCATGGATTGAACATCACCCGTTCGGCGTTCATTTCTGGGGCAAGTGTTGCCCCGTTTATTGCTGATTTTAAGGTCGATTTATTTTTAACGACCAATCGAGATGACGCTCAAGCTGTCACCGATGCCGACATTTGTGCCTGTGCCATTTTGGATGCCACGCCTGTCAATACCTATGAGCTCGACACCGACCAACTTCGCATTGCTTTTGACGGTGATGCGGTGCTGTTCGACGATTCAGGTGAGTTGCTATACAAACAGCAGGGACTTAAAGCCTTTCACGACCGAGAAGCGAAACTTGCCGATATGCCAATAGACAAAGGCTCGTATGCCGATTTGCTCATAAAGCTATCTAAACTGCAACAAACTTTGCCGACGCATCTACCAAAGTCGCCCATGCAAATTGCCCTAGTGACGGCACGCAATGCACCTGCGGATTTGCGAGCGATTAAAACGCTCAGACAATGGGGCGTGAGTGTGGACATGGCGTTTTTTTTGGGCGGTCTGGAAAAAACAGCGGTGCTCAAGACCTTTGCCCCGCACATTTTCTTTGACGATTCCATCAAGCACATTGAATCGGCTCGTCCATTTGTGCCAACCGCCCTTGTGCCGTATCATTCCACTTCAGGCTTGCATGATAAAGTGTGGCGAAAGGCAGAAGCTTAACAATAACGTATTTTTTAAAACGTCACGCCGACGCTGTCTATCCTTTAAGCCCAAACGAATAAGCTAAACACAGTCTATTCTTAATGACATACTTAAAACCTTCATTTCCCCATCATGCCTTACCCGTCACCAAACCCGTCTCGCACCGCCCGTTTTAAGCAGTCTGCCAACTCGGCATGGGCACTCACTCGCCATCGCACCCGTCAGGTTATCGGGTTATATGCGTTTGTGTTGATTCCCATGTGGGTCATGTTCTTTTTAAACAAAACCGTGCTGTTTGGCATTTGGAATGTGTTTGGCATCGTACCTCGCACGCTGGATTTTGGTAGCGTGACGGGCATTTTTGCATCGTGGACGATGCACGGCAACTATGCTCATCTTATGGGCAACTCGTTGACCTTGGTGCAGATTTTATTTTTATTCGGCATATTTGAACGCAACGCCTATCGCACGGTCATCAAGCTGATAGTTGGCTCAGGTATCATGACGTGGGTTTTAGGTTCGCCGACGACCATCATCGTTGGGGCATCGGGGCTGATTTTTGCGATGCTCGGTTACATGATTGGCGGGGCGGTGTTCGCTCGGCGATGGGGTTATTTCATCGCCTGTTTGGTGATGGGTACGACGTATTGGCTTATTCTAAAAGAAGGCTTAATGCCACAAGCTGGCATTTCGTTTGCGGGGCATTTCGGCGGATTGGTGGCAGGGTTAGTGATTGGAGCATTGTCCAATCATGGCTATGACAAACAATAAGCACAGGGTAATCGGGCATAAAGTTTGCTA
>JAAXIL010000030.1 GCA_012270355.1 Psychrobacter sp. | reverse complement strand
CCTTTCTACAGAATGAGGACTCATAATTTGCTTTAGGTTATAATGTTTAGGATGTATTGTTCTCCCACATTAAACAACAAGAAGTATTGGGTAAAAACGGCTCATTTATGGTACTGCGAAAATACCGCAGTAATGTGGCAGACTTTCACCACTATTGCCTTGAACAAAGCGACAATGATCCCGCTAAAGCCGATAAACTGGGGGCAAAAATGTTCGGTCGCTGGCGTTCGGGTGCCCCCATCACCCTAAGCCCAGACCATGATGATGAAGCCCTCGGTAAAGACAATGTAGCAAACAATAAATTTGACTACATCGACGAGCCCTATGGCTTAGTCTGACAAATGGGTGCCCATGCTAGCGGTATGAACCAACGAAATCCCAAAGATTTTATTCTAAGCGATGTGCGTCTTCACCGTATCATCCGCCGTAGCGTTTCGTATGGCGATATCGTGCCGCCCAACGTGACACAAGACGATGGTCAAGAACGGGGTTTATTTTTTATCGGTATCAACGCGCATGCCATGGACACGCTGGAGTTTTTGCAAAGCCAATGGATTAATGACGGTAACTTTATGAACCTTGGGGAAGAGCGTGACCCAATGCTAGGCGTACACGCAGGTAGTGACGCTGATAGCGATGTGTTCACCGTACCCGATGAGCCAATTCGTAAGCGTCATACCAATATTTTGCAATTTAATACCCTACAAGGCGGTGAATATCTTTTTGTACCGAGCTTGTCGGCACTTAAATGGATTAGTGAGCTTAACGAAAATTCATATTAGTGTAAAACTAAATAAAGAAAGGTTAGGCGTTTTAGTACACTTAACCTTATAAAATAATGAAAATAACAAAGGACAATCATCATGTTAAATAAATTATTCGGTGGTCGTTATGCCAAGTTTGACCCAGCCATCGACCAGCTTACGAGCGACGATGAAAAAGCCATCGACCAAATCACCGCAGATATTCGTGACTATATCGGCAAATCAGACACGGTTAGCAAAATCAACTATCACACCCGAGATGCCCATGCCAAAGGCTACTGTGCGTTAAAAGCCAACTTTGAGATTTTACCAAAACTGCCCAAAGAATATGCCCAAGGTATCTATGCCAAACCCGCTCGCCATGAAGCGGTGATTCGTTTTTCTAACGGCTCATCTCGTGTGGCTGCCGACAACAAGTTGGGACTTTCTCAAGGGTTGGCGATTAAAGTCTTTGGTGTCAAAGGCGACAAATTACTGCCAGATGAGCCAGATAGCCCAAACTTTGACTACAATCTGATTAATTTCCCTATTTTCTTTTGTAATACTATCCAAGACTATAGTTATATTTCACGGCTATTTTTACAATTAAATGATTATTTTGCCAAAGGCGCGAAAGGCCAAGCCAAGTTTGCCTTTGACTGGATTACCCAATATGGCAAAAAACTGCCATCCAAAGAATCCCTCAAGACTTTTAGGGCTTTTAGTAAGTTTAAAACCATCAAACCGCAAAATACCTTGTTATACAGTTTTTACTCACAAGGGGCGGTGCGTCATGGCGACTATATGGCAAAAATCCGTGTCGCCCCGACCAAAGCATCACAAGCCAAAATCAAACGCCGTGAGCTAGATGTCAATGCCACCAGCGAGGCGATTCGTCCTCTGATTTTACAAGAAATCCGTGAGCATGATTATGAGTTTGATGTGCAAATCCAGCTATGCCGTAATTTAAAAGACCAACCCATCAATGACTTGACCAAAGAATGGGATGAAAAAGACGCGCCATTTGTGACAGTGGCAAAACTTACCATCCCTTGCCAAGATGTGCCGGATGACGGTAATTTTGACATTATGGAACACTTGTCATTTACCCCGTTTCGCTGTATTGAAGCCAACCGTCCGATTGGTAATTTGCAGCACGCGCGACTGCGTGCCTATCAGACCGCCTCGACCACTCGCCTTCGTTTAAATCATAAAAAACGTGCCGAGCCAATCAATCTAAAACAGGCATTTGATAAAGATTTTTATAACCTTTAAATTTGGCAAAAAACCAGTAGCGGGGCGGTTATGGGGGCATTGTTTGGGGTAAAATTTCACCCATTGGGTAAAACCCTACATCGCCTTTAATCATACAAAAACCGTTAGC
>JAAXIL010000227.1 GCA_012270355.1 Psychrobacter sp. | reverse complement strand
TTGAACGGACTATCCGTCAAGGTCAGTGCTGGGGTCGATAGTGGGATGAAGGGTAGAAGCTATTGCAGAACCAGGCACTCGACGACTACTGGCGTAAACTTGCTCAGAAAATAAAAGTTTTACCATCAAATCTGTAGCATCGGTATAAACATCTTGGGTTTGCACGTCTCGGTCGGTGGTTAGGAAGCTGGGGGTCATTGGAGACCTTGATGCTTTAGGGTTTGAATTGTCTTGTAATTGCTCAAAAAACAAGTAAGCATAACTGGTTTTGATGGCATTCAATAGATAATTGCGATAGTCATTTCGGCATTCGTTTAGATGCTTGGCTAGGGCTTTTGCTTCGGTTTCTTCCAGCGGGGCATTGGCGTAATAGGGATCAATGGGCGGACGGGTCATCACCTCTCGGCATCCGCCTTCATTGACATCACGGGCTTGCAAGGCTTTGGCTTTGGCAAGATATAATTCTGCAACCAAAGCCAATGAATTGCGGTCGTTATCATCAATCACGCCCTCATTGAGTTGCTCAATACAAACCTCAAATTGTGCCAAACAGGCTGTTTCATCAATGCCTGAAGATAATAATGTCGAGGTGGTGGTGATGGATAATTCGGATGAGGTGACGATATTATCCCGCTGGCGTTCGATGGTTGATTGGGTTGGGTCGGCATCGACAGATACCGTACTACAACTGGCAAGCATCAAACTTGCAACGGTTAGACTAATGAAGCGAGGGGTAAGGGAGGGTCTAATAAAAGGCATGAGGCATCTTTGGTATTGTTATAAGTAGTAGCCAAAAGACTAGCATAAAAAAAGCCACGTAAGCGTGACTTTATTAGTAAAACTTTAGGCTATTGTCCCGTCATGGGATAGTTTTCGGAATAAGCTTCGCTTGGCACATCCCAAATGTAATATTCACCGTTTTGCACAATTTGTAACTGACGTTTGATGAGGTCGTTATTTGGGTTTTGCATCTGCAACCGTTGTAATCTTGCCATCGCACCGCCACGATTATCGGTCATGAGATCAGTTTGAGCCAAACTTTGTTCGGCTTCTGTATAGCCTTGAGCCGCAGCACGATCAAGATATTTGCGTCCTTCCTTAAATCCGCCTCCTTCAGACAGCATCATGCCATATAAAAAGTTTGCCTCAGCACTGTTAGGTTGACGCTCGATGGCTTTGGCGACATAAGTGCTGGCACGCACGGCATAATCAGAGCCTAAGTCCATGTTTCGTCCCATACTGTTTAACTTGGTTGCACGAAGCAATACATCATAAGACGCATCAGGACGCTCGGCAAACGGGCGAAGCCACTCTTCTAATTCTTTTAGTTTGAGTTTAGCACGATACCGTTCGGTACGACTGGCAAAGTTGGTGGGATAGTGACGAGCACTCGGGCTAATCTCGTCGATGAAGTCATCTAGCAAGCTTACGTCTAACTGATCACTCGTGTTGTATTGAGTTTTGGCAATTCGCACGGTCGGGATATAGCTAACATCACTAATTTGCAAACTTGGTGAAGGAACACCAGGAAGCTGATTGACATCGTTTGCCCGTAAAAACATATCTTTTTTATTTTGTGAATAGTCCACTCGCTTAACGGTTGCTCCACTTTCAACGTCTTGATTATTAAGAGGTTGAACGTTAGCGGGCTGAGAAGCTCGAATCACCCGAGTTGTTCCCTGATTCGCTACTTGATTAACCGATTGATTGACAACTTGAGCTGGGCTGTTGATTTGTGTTGGGCTATTAACGCTTGCGTAATTGTCATTAGTCACAAACTGTCCTGTACCTTGATCCACCGCTTGCAAAGCCTCTTGCGTCACTTTATCTGCCTCTAAATTAGCAGGCGTAGATGGAGGCATGGGTCGGGCTGTAGTAGGGGGCGTGACGGTCGTTCCAGATGAGCCGAACGGAACGATGCGGTTGGTGGGTTTAATTTGAGCCTCGGGCGTATCGACTGCCATTGCTAGAGAAGGCACTGCAAGCACACCACTGACCGCTACAGCTAGAGCAATTTTTTTATGTGAAGCTGTACTTATCGATTTAGGGGTAAAACGTCTTGTTTGAGATAACATAAGCATTTCCTTATGGTAATTAGGATAGATAGTTAAAAAAAGAAACAGTCAAAAA
>JAAXIL010000205.1 GCA_012270355.1 Psychrobacter sp. | reverse complement strand
GGCGATGGTCAGGTAACTGGCGAGATTGCCGATAGGGCACTCGATATGCTGGCGGTGGACAGACGTGGCTTGGATCACTTGGATCGTCGTTACATTGAGATGCTACACGCTCGATTTGATGGCGGTCCTGCAGGGGTGGAAGCCATTGCTGCAGCGATGGCAGAAGACCGAGGCACATTAGAGGACGTGATTGAGCCGTACCTCATTCAACAAGGTTATGTGCTTCGTACCGCACGAGGTAGAGTGTTGACCCAATTGGCAGTAGATCAAATCGGTATTTAATTATCATCAAACAGAATGGCATTTTAAAACTCTAAAATCTTCTACCGCATCCCACGATTGCAAAAAGTCTATCTTTATTCTTCTACTCGCACCACCGCCACATCTTTGCTAGGCGATGCTTTTTTGTCAGGTTCAGTTTCGCTTAATTCTGGCAACTCTTCGGGTAGCTCTAAATTTGCACGCTGTTGATATTGCCAACCTCCAAACACGATGATTCCACCGATGAGTAATGCCACTACGCCGACTATGGGCGTTTGCCACCACGCCTTAGGGTTGTCGTAGTCAATGCTAAAATCATCAATGTCATTTGTAACCGTACGTTCGACGGTTGATGGTGAGGCTGAATGATATGTATCTTCTGGTTGGCTGACAGCATCCGTAGTCGGGCGTTGTTTTGGTTTAGGTTTACTCGATTTGGGTTTGCTAGCAGTAGTTAGCTTTGACGGCAATAAACGAACTTTTTTGCTGGCTTGGGGATTGGTTTTACTAGATTGATGACATAATAAATAGTCGCCTTGCAAGGCAATATCATTAACAAAAATGGCTAATTCTTCCATCCATATATGACTGACTGATGGATTAGTTGATTGAGTAGGTATAGTGGATAAATGAGTAAATGATAAGTTTTCTTCATTTTTGAATCGGTTTATATTCGCATTCACTTGATAGCCCGTGACCGAGTGCCAGTTGTCATCGAAGGGTGTATCACACCAAAGGTTTGTAGATATCCAATCCTGCCAATGCTCAATATTATCAATCAAACAAGTATGCGAATGCTTATGGTAGGGTGTAACTGAAATAAGGTACGTTTGCCGAGCGGTATTCATCGCAAGCAACACCGATTGCATCTGTAACCACCGTAACCACTCGTCATAACTGAGTTTGGCTTGTTTGCTGACGTCAGCGATTTGCTTTAGGGCCATAAAACAAACCGTATTCAGCACGGGATTAACTTGACTATGTTTCAATCCCGTTTTGTCTGATAGCGACTCAATTACGCTTTGGTAGGTAGCAGGGTTTTGGAACAGCGATTTGGTTAGCGTTTCGGCAGGTTTTTTGCTAAATTCGATAAACGCTAAACCGAAAGGTTGATTTTTGACGGCAGAAAAATTATGCGGGGCGAGTAAAGTTAGACGCAAGGTGTCGGCATCAATCGCTTGCTTAAATGCCAGTAAGCCACTTATCACCGCTTGCACGCAAAGGTGCATCAAAGGTCGGACTTGCAAAATTGACACACCCCCAACGTCCGCCAAAATAGGTAAGGTTGGCTCAAAACTCAATGCGAGCGTGTCATAAAGGGACAGTCGAGCAGGGGAGGCAGTTGGCATGGTGAAAAATAGACAGGAAAGCGTGATAAAATAAATCTTTTTTAAATTCTAACATAAGTCGATAAATAGATTTAAAGATAAAAATTGACTTAAAAACCCTTATCCATCCAACTTCTGTCTAAATCCATGCCAAACTCTTCCGCAAGCATCCAAATAAACGTCACCACGCAAACGCTCACCCTATCCCATCCAATGGGCGATAAGACTTATGCCATTTCAACCGGTAAAAACGGCGTGGGTAATTTAGAAGGTACGGGTTGCACCCCACTGGGCAAGCATGTCATCAGTGACAAAATCGGGGAAAGTGAGCCAGTCGGCACGGTGTTTGTTGAGCGAGTGCCAACGGGCGAGGTTTATGATGTCGAACTGGGTAAAGAGCATCGCAATCGAGATTGGATTTTAAGCCGTATTTTATGGTTATCGGGTTGCGAAGCAGGTGTGAATCAAGGCGAAAATGAGCAGGGACACTGTTGTGACACCCATGCCCGCTACATTTATATTCATGGTACGCCTGACACCGAGCCGATGGGTGT
>JAAXIL010000104.1 GCA_012270355.1 Psychrobacter sp. | reverse complement strand
ATATTGGCTTTTAAGCCGATGGCTTCCAAGTTCAGGCCTTCGGTATTGACCGAGCGACCATTAGACCACAAGATGGCATCTGACTTGATTTTCTTCCCACTTTTTAGATACAAAATCACACAGTCATCAAAGGTTTCTAATTTATCAATCTCTTCATTGTTGCGAACCAACACGCCAAACTGACGGAAGTCGTGCGACAACGCATCGCTGATTTCATCATCTAAATAACTAAGCAACTGCCCCTTGTTGTTGATGAGATCAACTTTATAACCGAGTCCTGTGAAAATAGACGCATACTCGCAGCCAATCACGCCTGCCCCATAGATGATGATTTTGCGAACCACATAATCCATTTGCAAAATTTTGTCGGAGTCAAATACTCGAGGGTGGTCAAAATCAAGCAACTCAGGGCGGTAAGGGCGGCTGCCCACCGTAATAATAGCTTTGTTAAAAGTGATGGTCTCCACACCCAGCCCATCACTTAATTCAATGTGCATGGTGTGCTTATCGATAAAACTTGCCCAGCCTTGAATCACTTGAATTTGATTGCGTTCATAAAAGCGGGTGTGCGTGGTAACCTGAGCCCGCACCACGTTTCGGGCTTTGGCAAGCACCTTGTTAAGCGGTACTTGAAAATAATCCATGCCCTGCGAAAACAAGGGGTCACGACGGTAACTGATGAGGTTAAACACCGATTGACGCAAGGCTTTGCTGGGGATGGTACCCACGTGTGTACAGTTGCCACCCACCTGCTCACGAGGGTCAACCACCACCACTTTTTTACCCGATTTAGCAAGCTTCATTGCTGCCGCTTCCCCTGCAGGTCCAGCCCCAATCACCACCGCATCATATTCATATTCATGTGAATCTCGCTTGATACGTTCTAAATCTTGTGTGTAGCCTGAGTTGATGCGAATGCGATTGCTGTCAAGCGGACTGATAAGGTGTGGGTGCAACAAATCCTCTTCCGCCTGCTCATGCGTCTGCTCAATATTTTCTTCTTTACGTTGTGCCTTGCTATCTTCGGTTTCGGTATGTGGGGCTTTGCCATCGGGCTGATTCGACACTTCGGTATTTTCCCGCTCATTCGGATCGTTGGTGGGGTCGTCCTTGCGTTTTTTGTCTTTGTTGGTTGTCTTAGCCATGTCGTCCTCTATTATGGTTATGCTATGTGTGGTTATGTCTTGAAATAAACTTAAGTGGTTAGTTGCTTGGAATAAGTATTTACATTGACTTTATATCTTTATGGCTTCTTTATTTTCTCACGCCTTGGCTCACCACCCGATCAAGCACCCAATGCCCCGTCATTTCATTTTTATTGGCATCGATTTGAGGACGCACACTGATGACATAACCCACCCCTTCAGCATGACGAAACCCTTCAATCCAATCATACGGTATTTGAAAGGTTTGCCCCTGGGCATTGGTCGCCACCAAACACAGCATCGGCATGGAGCTATCGCACGGAGTCTTCATCGGTAAGATGGTTAAGTTCTCAAGCTCACCGACCACAAGGTCAGGAATGTAGCGAGGCTCTGGCACAGGCTCACGTTTAAATGGATTGCTCTCACACCCGCTTAAGCCAATGCTCATGGTGGCGACGGCAACACACAATACAGTTTTGATAGAAGATACAGCAGACATAAGGGCAACCTAATATGAAAAATTAAGATGAAAAAAGTTTGATTTTCGAAAACATGAGTGATGGTAACACGCTTAAAGCCAAACGATGAAGCCCAAAGCATCAATATAACATTTACGCCTTTAGCCAATTCGTCGTTTCATTCCCGTGATCTGCAAGATACGGGTGGCGATTTCCTCAACCGACATTTGCGACACATTGAGGCTTGGAATATCGTACATTCGGTAAATGTCCTGGATGGCTTTGAGTTCTTCCTCGCACTGCTTATAGCTGGCATAGCGACTGTTAGCTTTGCGTTCTTCGCGAATTTTTACCAGTCGATCCACGTCGATGAGCAAGCCAAACAATTTGCTTTTATAAGGCTTGAGCGAGCTGGGGAGTCCGTGATTAAACAGGTCTTCTTCGGTGAGGGGATAGTTTGCCGCACGGATGCCAAATTGTAAGGCTAAATACAGCGACGTTGGCGTTTTGCCCGAGCGAGACACGCCTACCAAAATGATGTCTGCCATGTCGTATTGCCGAGTGCGTCCGCCATCGTCGTTATCCAATGCAAAATGCACCGCATCGATTCGAGATTTGTAGGTTTCGGAGTCCACATTGTCGTGGGCGTGTCCCGATCGTCCGTCTGGGGGGATGCCAATTTCATCGGAAATACGCCCGATAATACCCTCATACATGTCTAAATTGCAGGCTTGAGCTGAGTTGATGATGGCACGAATGTCGCCATTCACAATGGTGTCGAACACCAAAGGCAGTACGCCCGTCTGTTTATAACTGTCGTTGATTTGTCGCACCGCATCTTGAGCCAACTCAGGGCTATCAACATAGGGAATAACCCGAGTCTCGAACGGTACGCTATCGAATTGACTTAAAATTGAGCGTCCTAACGTCTCGGCAGTGATAGCCGTGCCATCTGAGATAAAAAAGGCAGCACGCAGTACTTGCTTAGTATCGGCTTCGACTGCCAAAGCATGACGGTTTTGAATGGTGGGCCTTGATGTCGAGGTTAAAACTTCATGTGGCATGACGAAACCAAATTAAATATTAAGTTAAATAAAGATGCCATTTATTATAATCAATTTTAGGGCAACTTGTGTGACGAATTGATCATAGCTAGGATGGCCTGCAGTCAAGAATTGTGATTCGCGTCCACGCGATGACGTTACGCCAGCAAATCGAAGTTATAATTATAATAACTAGCACCATTTCATGACGTGATAGTTCATCATTTTTACTTTGGCTGTGTTAAAATCACTCCTTCGATTTATTTCAATTTATTTTGTATCGCAACTTTCGTTGCAATGTTTGTTGCAACCTTCTCACTTTTATAGAGTCGTTGGAGCTGTTATGACTGCCTCGCAAACCCAAAAAAACGCCAATCAACAAGTAATCACGCTTGATAAACTCGGCAAAGATGATGTCGAAATTGTTGGCGGTAAAAATGCCTCATTGGGCGAAATGATAAGTCATCTTGCCGATTTGGGCGTGAGTGTTCCCGGTGGATTTGCAACCACGGCAGAAGCTTTTAACCGTTTTTTGAACGAAACTGGTTTGCTCGATAAAATTAACAATGAACTTAATGACCTTGACGTTGACGATGTCAACGCTTTAACTGCAACGGGTAAAAAAATCCGAGGCTGGGTCATTGACCAAGAACTACCTGCCGATTTGGAGCAAGAAATTCGTGATGCCTTTGAGGTGATGAGTGGGGGTGATGACATTGCCGTTGCGGTACGTTCATCAGCATCCGCAGAAGATTTGCCAGATGCGTCCTTTGCTGGACAACAATAAACCTACCTCAACATTCGTGGCATTGATAACGTACTCATTGCCATTAAAGAAGTGTTTGCGTCATTGTACAACGACCGTGCGATTGCCTACCGTGTGCATCAGGGCTTTGAACATGCGGGCGTGGCGTTATCCGCTGGCATTCAACGTATGGTCCGCTCGGAGACAGGAGCCTCGGGCGTGATGTTCACCATTGATACCGAAAGTGGCTTTGACGAAGTGGTGTTTATTACGGCAAGCTATGGCTTGGGTGAAATGGTGGTGCAAGGGGCAGTTAATCCTGACGAATACTATTTATCAAAAAAATTGCTTGAGGAAGGCAAACCTGCTGTCGTACGTCGCAACTTGGGCAGTAAGCATCAAAAAATGGTGTATGGCGACGATGGAAGCACCGCCAAATCAACCAAAATCGTTGACGTGGATATGGCACAGCGTCGCCAATTTGCCCTTAGCACGAGCGAGCTAAGCGAACTTGCCAAACAAGCCCTCATCATCGAAAAACACTACGGTCAAGCGATGGACATTGAGTGGGCAAAAGATGGCGATACGGGCGATATTTTTATCGTACAAGCCCGTCCTGAAACGGTCAAAAGCCGTCAAGACCGCAACGTCATGGAGCAATATCAAATCAACAGCAAAGACGCCAAGGTGCTTTGTGAAGGACGCTCAATTGGTCAACGGGTCGGTGCGGGCGTAGTGCGAGTGGTTGATGACATTTCTGAGATGGACAAGGTGCAAGACGGCGACGTACTTGTGTCAGACATGACCGACCCCGACTGGGAACCTGTCATGAAACGGGCCTCTGCCATCATCACTAACCGAGGCGGACGCACCTGGCATGCCGCCATCCTCGCTCGTGAGCTGGGCGTGCCAGCCATCGTTGGTTGTGGCAACGCTACAGAACTACTCAGCGAGGGGCAAGAAGTCACCGTCTCTTGTGCAGAAGGCGACACGGGCTTTATTTATGAAGGCATATTAGACTTTAATATCCAAAGCAACTCAATCGATGCCATGCCTGACTTGCCATTCAAAATCATGATGAACGTTGGCAACCCCGACCGTGCGTTTACCTTCGCTCAAATTCCAAATGCTGGCATTGGCTTGGCTCGCCTTGAATTCATCATAAACCGCATGATTGGCGTGCACCCCAAAGCCTTGCTGAACATGAGCTCATTACCTGTGGACGTCACCCGTGTCATTGTAGACCGCATTGCAGGTTATTCCTCGCCTGTGGACTTTTATGTCGATAAATTGGTAGAAGGTATCTCAACTTTAGCGGTGGCATTCAAAGATAAACCTGTCATCGTGCGGATGTCGGATTTTAAATCGAATGAATATGCCAACCTAATCGGCGGTAAACTTTATGAGCCGTCGGAAGAAAATCCGATGATTGGTTTTAGAGGAGCAAGCCGATATATCTCGGAAACATTCCGTGACTGCTTTGAGCTCGAATGCCGTGCGATAAAACGGGTGCGAAATGAGATGGGCTTAACCAATGTTAAAATCATGATTCCATTTGTGCGTACCCCAGAGGAGGCACGATTGGTGATTGAGATTTTGGGCGAAAACGGCTTGAAACGTGGCGAAAATGGCTTACAAGTCGTCATGATGTGCGAACTGCCCAGCAATGCCCTACTTGCTGATGAATTCCTTGAATACTTCGATGGTTTCTCGATTGGCTCTAATGACTTAACCCAGCTTACCCTTGGACTCGACCGTGATTCGGGCATTGTGTCGCATCTGTTTGATGAGCGGGATTCAGGGGTTAAAAAACTATTGTCAATGGCGATTGAAGCGTGTCGCCGTAACAACAAATATGTCGGCATCTGCGGGCAAGGACCTTCTGACCATCCCGACCTTGCCAAATGGCTTATGGAACAAGGCATCGAGACTGTATCGTTAAACCCTGATTCGGTACTCGATACCTGGATGTTCTTAGCCAACGAAAATCCGGCTTAAGAGTTATAAAACTGAAAACTTGATAAGTCGACTACTTGCCACAATAATCGTTAAGGGTTATTGTGGTTTTGTCATACATGAGGTTTGTCGTACATAAGGATAATTATTCCAATGCAAATTTATTTGGCTCGCAATCAAGTCCAAGCTGGACCTTACACATTAGAGCAACTCAATCGTATGCTTGCCTCGCATGAGGTGGAGCTTAGCGATTTGATGTGGCACGAGGGCATGGAGCAGTGGCGAGCTGTGGGTGAGATGACAGGCAACACCCATTTGTATCAGCCAAACGGTACGTTCATAGATGGTGCGAGTGTTGGCGGTCAAGCCCCCTTTGCCAACCCCAATGAGCAAAGTCAAAACTCAGCAAGCCTACAAACTACTCGCCAAACACAAGCTACCGATAAACAGACAGAGGTCGAAAGTTCAGATGGACGCACGACTGTGGAGCAGTTGTATGGTCGCACAACAAGCCCCACTGACACTACTGGAAAAACCAAGAGTGAAATATCGAAACGCTTAAAAAAAACCTCGCAAACTAACACGGCGTTGGCATCTGCCTCTAATGACGAGGTATATGCCCTTGCAGGTATTGGGTCACGGATTTTAGCCGTATTGGTGGATCAGTTTTTAGCCATGCTGTGCCTTGTGCCTCTCTTGTCTGGCATCGGCTTTGATTTTGAGAAATTAAGTGAAGTTTCAGGCGACCCAAATGCCATGATGCAGTTGATGGATCAGATACCACAACATTTGCTGTTGTTATCTTCGCTACTTATTCTTGCCCTATTTTGTGTGCAAGTATTCATGCTCATTAAGCGAGGTCAAACGCTTGGCAAACTGATTAATGGCGTGCGAATTTTGGATGCAACCACCAAAAAACTACCGTCGATAACCAACCTAATTTTGCTTAGAACGATTTTAACCAATGTCGCCTACAATTTACCTGTTGTCGGACAGTTTGTTTTACTTGCGGATTTCATTGCGATGGTGATAGACAAACAACGTCGCAGTTTACATGATCGCTTAGCAAAAACGATGGTGTTTAAAGCTCATGATAAGCAAATAGACACTAAGCAAAAAAAGGTTTAGTTAATCGAGCTGTCTTTTTGGTGGGTTGATATTTATGCACAAAACTGCTACTATAGCCCGCTTTCATTTTTGACCGATTTATCACTCGATTCATCATCAAATTGACCTCATTTTAAGGAATTTTCAATGGCAAATACCGCCCAAGCTCGCAAACGTGTCCGCCAAAACGTCAAGCGTCGTCAACAAACCGCATCGCAACGTTCAATGGTTCGCACTTATATCAAACGTGTTAATGCTGCCGTCGATAGCAAAGACTACGATGCTGCCTCTGAAGCCTACAATCAAGCCGTGCCTGTTATTGACCGTATGGCAGATAAAGGCATCATCCACAAAAATAAAGCAGCTCGTCTAAAAAGCCGTTTGAACACCAGTGTAAAAGGTTTGCAAGCGTAAGCTTTTATTGAGATTGCCAAAAACGAAAGCCCTGCTGATATGCAGGGCTTTTTGTTGTCAGACATTTTTTTAATGTATGTCTGATGGAGGGGTGAAATTTTTTCTATCTTTGTTATCGTCTTATTTTTGCTGACTGCTTTTTACTCCGCTACATGCTCACCATTCGTTTTTACCCGTCCATCAGGGGTAATGACAATCGCATCGCCGACAGGACGGTTATTGTGTAGCACCTCAAGCTGAACAGGGGACGCTTCGCCCGTGCCGAACCACACCACTTCTGGAACGTTCGCCTCGACAAACCAAGCGTTTACAGGTTGGGAAGACGAAACGCTCGCATCCAAACTGCTCATGCGGATGGTCACGTTCGGCGGAATCTCGGGCAAATCCATATCAACGGGTTGCCATGTTGGCGTTGGGGGCGTATTGGTAGAATTTGACGACATGGCGGACAGCTCCATGTTATTTTTGGGGCTATCTCCGTCCATACCGACGGTTTGCGTTTGCTCAAATGGGGCGTAAGCATTGCTTAAGGCAACCGCTTGCAACCGTGCCTGCCCCGACGCATCGGCATTGATAACCACGCCCAGTGGTTGCATCCGCTCTGCTGAAACCAGTCGCAGGTAGCTTAGGCTATCTTGTAAATGCTCATAAAATGCCCGATTTTTACGGGCTTCACTACTGCCTACCGACAGCGTCATCATTCCCGCAAAAATAGACAAAATCACCACGACGACCATCATCTCAACCAAGGTGAAGGCATGTTGAGCATAACGGTTCTGGTAATATTGATTAGGTATCGGCATAGTATTTCATAAGTCGTGTTAGCGATAGCGTAACACGACGGCGTGACCTATCAAACCCTTGTTTACTGTTTTCATTGATGAGCAGGCTCATAACTGCCTCGTTCCCCAACTCTATCTTGTCAAAATGGTGAACATGGCTTTAAAGAAACAAATTTATTTCTAATTGATCTCACTAGAAACGCCTGCTCTTCTTTATAAGAACAAGGGTGGGGTAGGATGATTTGAGCGATGCTTGAACACGACGGTTGGTAGCAAGAATGAGATGTGACCGCTAGCCCCGATTGAAGCGGTATCCTTGCGTGGACGATGGCGTTGCGGGCTGTGGCTAGAGGTAGTCGCTCGATTAGATGGAATGCCTCTAGACACATAGCACGCACGCCATCGGCTAGCAAGATACAAGCGGAAAGCGGGTTTTTGCTCCATCATCTATTCACCCATCTAAGTTGTCTCGATGGGCTTTCGTCTCGTTGTCGATTTGGTCAACAAGGTCGGCTTTGTCGGTGTCCACTTCGTCTCTGCGGGGATATTGTTTGGGAAGGTCGAGCATTTGTCTAACGAGGGCAAGTCGCAAGGTGTCTCGCCTGCCGAGATAGCGTTGGTAGAAGCTGGAATTGAGCAAGCCTGCACCGCCCTGCCCGATTGCCCAAATGGTGGACAAATAGTCTCGAGTGGTCATGCCACTGCCGACTGCGTCGAGGTAACTACTCGTAATGTCGATGAGGCGTTTCATGCGGGCACGGCGAATGTCGTACAATTCGGCAAACATTCGATTTAAGCCTGTGGCAGATGAGGCAAGACGCTCTTCGATTTGGTTAAGTAGCAAAGCTTTTTGTGGGCTAAGCAGTTGCTGTAGCACCATGCGAGTCACATTGGCACCAGGGGAATCGTCGATGTTGTTGATGGCAAATAACGTGGTTTCGTAACGAATGATGATGCGAAGGTAGAGCTCATCTTTACTACCAAAATGCTTATAGAGCGTGCCTTTAGCAAGGTCGAGTTGGTCGGCAAGCATATCCAAGGTGATGTCGCCATTGCCTGAGTCGAGTAAAAGCTGTTCGGCGGTGGCGAGGATGCTTTCCTCTCGGTCTTTGAATTGCTGTTGTCTGCTCATAGTTGCCCTGCCCTAGGTTTATCGGTTTGCACGCCTAAATACTTCGTTGACTTAATGCGTCAATATGTCAATACGTCAGCACATTATTGGGACGCCACATGGATATGATGTCAAAACGCCCCAATTTAAATTGCCCCGGTATGATACATGACTGATGGGTCATGCTCCATAGCATACCGATTTTAGGCAGTTTGTGCCAGTAGGTTACTAAAATTATTTGCGGTGAGTTCACCAACCTCGCTGGTGGTCATGTTAAACAAGCCTGCCAAACATTCAGCGACATAGGGCACATAGGCAGGTTCGTTGGATTTGCCCCGTTTTGGCACAGGGGCGAGGTAGGGGCTGTCGGTCTCGATAAGGATGCGGTCTTTGGGCACTTGCATCGCCACATCTCGCAAGGTTTGAGCATTTTTAAAGCTGACAATGCCGGAGAAGGAAATATAAAAGCCGAGGTCCAACGCCCGTTTGGCGGTATCCCAATCTTCGGTGAAACAATGGATGATGCCATGCTCTGCCTTTTCGCTTTGCAGAATATCGAGGGTGTCGGCTTTGGCTTCTCGGGAAGGCACAATCAGCGGTGTTTTTAGGTGTTGGCTGGCATGAATCTGGCGAGCAAGGCTGTCGTTTTGAGCGTCTTTATTTTCGTCGCTCCAGTAGTAATCCAACCCTGTTTCGCCGATAGCCCATACCTTTTCGTCGCTTGCAAGTTCGGTTAGGCATTCGACAGTAGCTGAATTTAAGGTCTCTAGGTCTTCGCAAGGGTGAATACCGACACTCATGCCAAGGTTTAAGCTATCGTCGCTATGGGTGTCAATGATATAACGAATATCGTCATATTCGGCGAAATCGCACATAATTGCCATCGCCCTGGTGACGTTAGCCTGTTTCATGGCATCAATCGCACCAGCAAGGTCACCATCGTGGTTATCTAGGTTAAGGCGGTTTAGGTGGCAATGGGAATCGGTGAACATAGAGTCTTTATCTTATTCATGAAGATTTCATATACATTTGGCTACTTTTACCTTTAAAATCAAGGTTCACAATCCCATAAACTCAATCTTTAACTCATTAACACTTGGCACAGCATTAAAGTTAATCACTTCCACTTTGCACAGCCGTCGTCTGCCTAGGTCTCTATTGTGGTCGATGGTGAGCATGGCGAGAGCATTGCCATCCTTTTCTAGCAAAACATGGCGGTTTCGTAAGCTGGTTTGAAAATAAGGAAAGTCACTATTGATGAGGTCTTGCAATTTAACGAGACTTTGGCTCTTACTGCCAGTCACATTGCTAGATGACGGGCGGTCAGTCGTGCGAGAAAACGCTCCCTTTGGACTTTTAAACGCAAAAGATGTATCGGACTTGGGTTTATCTGTTTGAGTTGCTTGTTTATTAGAATTCAAAAACAACTTCCCTGTCGCTTTATTAGACGACTTGGCTAAAGAATTCAAGCGTTTAAGTTTGGGGGATTTACGTTTTGATGACGAGGTTTGATTTGTTTGAGAGCTGGATTTACCGCCAAAACTGCCAAACCGCCGTTCAGGATCATGCTCAATAACGGGCGTGCGGGATTTTTTGAACCAACCGAGCAGGAGCAAGCCGACGGTTACCGCCATCACTACCCAGAATAAGACACTGCCGTTTATGGTTTGGTTCATGGTTTAATTATGTTAAATATGAAGTATGGTCTAAAGCGTTAAAGTTTGATTTAACAGAAGGTTTCTATCGCCATCAAATCGTCGATATAAACCATCAACTTCCCCCTAGTCCCGCCTGTGCCATCAGTCCATCTGGGCTAAATACGCCTTCATATACGAAACTGGCAGGACCCGTCATCATGACCGAATCTTCAGGAGCCCATCGCACAATCAGGCTACCGCCATAGAGTTGAGCCCGAATCGCTTCGCCTTCATCCAACCAGCCTTCCCGAATGCCCGTCACCACTGCCGCACACGCTCCCGTTCCGCAAGCTTGGGTTTCGCCCACGCCCCGCTCAAATACCCGCAGGCGAATATGACGTTGGTTCATCACCTGCATAAAGCCGACGTTGACCCGTTCAGGGACTGACTAATGCGACTCAAGGGCTTTGCGCAACTTCTCGACATGGGCGTCTCGCACGTCAGCCAACGTAATCCCTGCGGTCGTG
>JAAXIL010000123.1 GCA_012270355.1 Psychrobacter sp. | reverse complement strand
CTTGTGAAAAGGCTTGTTAACTAAAAGTTTCAAAGCAGTTATATCTGATTGGATAATTATATTCATGTAATTTTTAAAGCATATATTGTCCTTAACCATAATTAAATTGCTAGCAAAATCAATTATGATAATAACAGTAAAAAACGAACCCGCCTATCTTGACCTGATTCGCTATGTGAAAGAGCATGGCACGCCCAAAGGTGACCGTACGGGCACAGGAACACTCAGCCATTTTGGGGCACAACTTCGCTTTGACCTTGCCGACGGCTTTCCACTTTTAACCACTAAAAAGGTGCATTTTAAGTCCATTGTTTATGAATTGCTTTGGTTCTTAAAAGGGGACACGCACGTCAAATATTTGCAAGACAATGGCGTGCGGATTTGGAACGAATGGGCGACCGCCGAGCAAACCGCCAAATTTGGTCGAGACGAGGGCGAGCTTGGTCCCATTTATGGTCATCAATGGCGAAACTATGGGGCAAGCAAGGACGACAATGGCAACTATTGTCAAGACGGCATCGACCAAATCGCAAACGTCGTTCAGCAAATCAAAACCAACCCCAACTCTCGACGTTTGATTGTGTCAGGTTGGAATCCAGCCGAAGCCGACCAAGTGGCATTGCCCCCATGCCACACGTTGTTCCAGTTTTTTGTCGCCAATGGCAAACTGTCTTGCCAACTCTATCAACGCTCGGCAGATTTGTTTTTGGGCGTGCCGTTTAACATTGCCAGCTATGCTTTGCTGACGCATATGATGGCTCAAGTCACAGGCTTAGGCGTGGGCGAATTTGTGTGGACAGGGGGTGATTGTCACCTGTATCAAAATCATCTTGCCCAGGTTGATGAGCAGTTATCCCGCAACCCGTATGAGTTGCCGACGCTGACACTAAATTCAAACATTGATGACATTTTTGCTTTTGAGTTTGACGACATCAACGTGGAAAATTACCAATGTCACCCAGCGATTAAAGCCCCTGTGGCGGTATAGCCTTCCTATAATAAAGCTGGCACGGTGTTAGATTCGCTCGTAATACTGTGTGTACAACTTCGCTCATCTGCCTTGTACCAGCTCATTTTAGTTTAGCTATACATAGTTTTTTCATTCAAATTTATATCCCTTACTTATATTAAAGAGACCCGCCCATGAGTTACGCCAAAACCGAAGTCGCCCAAATTGTCGCCATCAGCAACAACCGTTGCATCGGTAAAGATGGCAAGATGCCGTGGCATTTGTCCGAGGACTTGCAACGTTTCAAACGTTTGACCACTGATGACACCGATGCCTATGCTGACAGTGGCATTAAAGGTATTGTCATCATGGGACGGAAAACGTTTGAGTCCATCGGCAAACCATTGCCCAATCGGGTCAATTTTATCGTCACCACGCAAATGGATTATGCCGAAAAACAAGGCTTGACGGACGTGGAAAACGTGCATGTGGTACACAACCTTGACGATGCTCTCACGCATGGGGCAAACATTGCTCATGGCTTAAAGTTCGACACGTTATGGGTCATTGGCGGTGAACAAGTATGCAAAACGGCGATGATGTTTACCGATCGCATTGAGCTGACGGAAGTTGATACCGAAATTGCCGATGGCGATGCGTTTTTCCCGAAATTGCCTGCGGATTTTACAGAAGTCGAAGCGTCAGACTGGCAAACGGATGCAGACAGCGGGTTGCAGTATCGGTTTGTGACGTATGAGCGTAAATCGGAAGAGTAAGGGCTGACTGGTTAATGTCTAACAATGAGTTAAAACCCATAGATAACATAGATCAGGCAACCGAAATAAGTCGGTTGCCCGATTACAACTATCAAGCCGAGCTTACGCCAAAGTTAGATGCGTTAGACATGCCGTTTACGCAAGAAGTTATTAACGAAATTGTGCTGTGGAAAGTCAATCGGTATGCCAAAGTTGATAGTAATACGTTAAAACGGTTAAGCTGTCTTGAACTTTCAAAAGATGAGTTAAATGAAGAAATAACTCGAACTATTTTACTAGAGCTAATGTCAGTTAAAGGTGTTGCTTTACCAATGGCTTCGACGATTTTACGGTTTCGTAATCCGAATGTTTATCAAATCATTGATAAACGTGTATATCGAATTATTTATGGAAAAAAATTAACACTATCATCGATTATCGATAAAAATATAGCGTTGTATTTACAGTATCTACATG
>JAAXIL010000137.1:8261-11058 GCA_012270355.1 Psychrobacter sp. | reverse complement strand
ATTTAAACCATCACACGCCCTTTTAACTTCTCATGCCCACAACCCTACTCATCATCGCCGATCCGTCGCACCCTCTCGCTCATCACGCCTTGCGATACGCCACCGCATTTTTAGCGTCGCATCCTGTCAGCGAGCTGTCCATCTTTTTTTATGGTGATGGGGCGAATACCGCAAACGCTTTGCGTTGGCAACCTGCCGACCAACTCAACCTCACACAGTCTTGGCAACAACTGGCAAATAAGCATGACCTACGTTTACCCGTGTGCGTTAGTACCGCCCTTGCTCGAGGTGTGACCGACAGTAATAATGCCAGCCGTCATAACCTTGATAGCAATAACCTTGCCGATGGTTTTGAATTGGTTGGGCTGGGTGAATTTGCCACCATGTTGGCAAGCAGTAATAAAACCATTCAGTTTTAGGATTGACCATGATCACTTTAATCCGCCTCACCACGCCCACAGAGCTTGCTACCTATGAAGGTTGTGCGATGGCACTCACACTTGCCAGTTTTGGGCAAACGGTACAGATCTATCTTGCCAGCGAGGTGCTGGGCGTTTTGCTAGACCCGCAAGCACGCCTGTCGGGCATGCTCAAGTCATTAGACCTATATGACATGCCCAAAGCAAGGCTACCCGATGATGTGTTTAGCGGTTGGGTACTGGGTATGATAAACAGCGAGCTTGCCAGCCAACTTGACATGATTCCTGAATCATCAAACCTGAGCAAATTTGCCACCGTTTTATCTTTTTAATATTTTCAAACTCGAACACGCCATGAACGAACAAGCAGACATGACCCTCTTTCAATTACATGCGAACCCTAATTCGCTTAAATCCGCCTTGCGAAACGTTGACCAACGTTGGCAAGCAGGCGATGCTATGATATTGTTGGGCGAAACTGTGGCGTATGTCGATTGGCTCACCGCTTATGTCGATGAGATGCAATATGATGAGGAACTTGAACATCGAATCACGGACAGCGGGGCGATATATATATTGACGGATGATTTAGACAAACTCGATAACGTGGCAAAATCGCAACTTGATTTTACCAATCGTGATTTATGCAAAGTGATTGATGATGAAAAGTGGGTTGCCTTAACGCAATCAGCAAAACGGGTTGTGACCATCCATGAATAGTGAGAACAACAACCCATTGCAACTCGACGCTGAGGGACATTTACAAGACCATAACGACTGGTCGCCAAAGGTCGCTCAAACGTTAGCGGATACGCTAAAAGTGACATTGACCGATGAGCATTTGCATATTTTAGAGCAAGTGCGTGGCTTTCATGCCCAGTTTAATCATCCTCCTGCCACTAGTCCGTTGATTAAATATCTAAAAAAACAGTTGCCTTATGCTGACATCATTAAACAAAAGTTGCAACGCCTATTTAATACGGGACTGGTTGCCCGCCATGTCAATCGATTAGCTGGCTTGCCCAAACCGCCGAATTGTCTGTAATTTTTATCTAGTGCCTGCATTTTGCATCACATGATTTGGCACGTCATACCCCTCACTTTTACCTTCATCACCGATAAAGCCAAGCTGTCGCCACACTTCATACAGGCAAATCGCCACGCTGTTAGATAGATTTAGACTTCGGGAATTCGGCAACATGGGCAAGCTTAACCAATAGTCCTCTCAAATATCTTATCGCACCGCTTCGGGCTACCCTTCGGTTTCTGAACCAAACACAAGAGCAATGTTACTCACATTGCCTTCTGAAATATCACCCCCATGACTTAAAACTTGCTTGATAAAGCTATAGTCATAAAACGGCTGGCTAAGTTTGGTCGTTAAACCAACCATCACTCGGCAATTATTATTGCTTAGGCTATTTTTTGCCGATTGCCAATCGTCATGTACTTTTAAATCCGCATATTCGTGATAATCCAACCCTGCTCGTCTGAGTTTTTTGTCGTCCAGCTCAAACCCTAATGGCTTGACCAAATGCAATTTTGCCCCCGTGTTGGCACAAAGGCGGATGATATTGCCTGTATTGGCAGGGATATCGGGTTGCACTAACACCACATGAATTCGGCATAGGTTGGTTTGCTCTTGCTCGCTGTTTAGTGAGATTGGCTCATGGGTTTTTGCTGATGGCTCAGGTGTAGTTTGTTCCAGGTTCAGTAAGGTTTGTTTTTTGTCGATGCCCCCCGTGTATCCCCCTAGCCCGCCATCACTGGCTATCACTCGATGACAGGGAATGGCAATCGAAAACGCATTTTTGCCATTGGCATTGGCAACCGCTCGCACGGCTTTGGCATTGCCCACTCGTTCGGCAAGCTCGGCATAGGTGATGGTTTGCCCATAGTCGATGTCTTGTAAGTTTTGCCAAACCTGTTGCTGAAACTCTGTGCCATGACTGATATCTAGCGGTAGGTCGAAGGTTTGCCGTTTACCTGCAAAGTAGCTTGCCAGTTGTTCGGTAGCAGTGCGTAACAGATTAACTACAAGCGTATGGTTTTCTTCGCTTAGGCTATTTTTTGCAAACTGATTAATATTATCATCAGATGTGTCGGTAAGCCGTGTTGGTTCAATAAATAAGTAATTTGCTTTTGCATCAAGCAAACGTTTTTTGACAGAGGCGTTATGAATGGTAATGCTATTCAGCCATTTTCTAACGGATTCTGAGTCGCTTAGGTTGTTCGGTTGGGATGAGCCAGTTTCACCCGTGTCAATGTGGGCATCAATATGAGCGATGGTGAATAATTTAGCATCATTATCATTTTGCTGTGTGGCAATCAGCAGGTGAATGTTCTGGTGTTGATAGGTTGTTAGGGTGATTGGATTA
>JAAXIL010000137.1:5962-8251 GCA_012270355.1 Psychrobacter sp. | reverse complement strand
ATGGTAATGCTATTCAGCCATTTTCTCACGGATTCTGAGGCGCTTAGGTTGTTCGGTTGGGATGAGCCCGTTTCACCGTGCTCAATATGAGCAATGGTGAGTAATTTGGCACCATTATCATTTTGCTTTGAAGCAATTAGCAGGTGAATGTTCTGATGTTGATAGGTTGTTAAGGTGATTGGATTAGGGGTCATGGGGTTTTTTATATTTAGATTTAGTTTGTAAAAAATGAAGCTTCATTTATTTAACGCAGTTTAGGATATTTGTACTTAGATCATCCTATGAACTTTGTTTACTAAATTTGTAGGTCGTGTTAGCGATAGCACAACACGACGGATAGTAGCAAGAACACGATGTAACCGTCTACCCGACCACTTAATTGAAAAACATTCGATGCTAAAACTCTAAGATGACTTTAAATCAATTAAGTGGTCGGGCATAGCCCCGATTGTAGCGATATCCTTGTGCAGACGATGGCTATGCGGGGCTTGGCTAAGGGTGGTCGCTCGAAGTCTGGAACGCACTTAGCCAACTGCCCCGCAAGCCATCGGCAAGCAAGATACAAGCGAAAAGCGGGTTTGTGCTCCAAAAAAACAGCCTTTATACACCTATGCGGCTTCTTTATTTGCCATCTCTTCCGCCATTAGCAACGCTTGCCATAAACTGCTGGCAGATGCCTTGCCTGTGCCAGCAAGGTCGAGTGCCGTACCGTGGTCGACAGAGGTGCGGATGTAGGGCAAGCCGAGCGTGAGGTTGACGGTATCGCCAAAGCCGTGTGATTTGAGGACGGGCAAGCCTTGGTCGTGATACATGGCGATGACCGCATCGCAGGTGTCTAAATGGCGGGCGGTAAACAAGGTGTCGGCTGGCATGGCACTTGAGATGTCCACGCCTTGCTGTTGAAACTCAGCCAGCACAGGGTCCATGATGGTTTGTTCCTCATCGCCTAGATGACCGCCTTCGCCAGCATGAGGATTCAGTCCGCAAACGAGGATTTTGGGCTGGGCAATACCGAATTTTTGTTGCAGGTCGTCTAGGGTAATTTGCACAGTTTGACGAACATTGCTAGGCGTGATGGCATCAGCAACGGCTCGCAGAGGCAAATGCGTGGTGACGAGGGCGACTTTCATTTTGGCATTGGCAAGCATCATCACGACTTTATCCACGCCACTTTGTTGCATAAAAAATTCGGTATGCCCCGTGAACATACTGCCGTCAGCAAGGGTGCACCCTGCGTCAATCAATACCGATTTTTGTAGCGGGGCGGTGACGATGGCGGATACGACGTGGTTACGGGCGAGTGTGTGGGCGATGTTAAGTTGCGTCATGACCATGTGGGCGTTGGCAACGTCTAACTCGCCTGCTTGCACAGGATTTGGGCAAGGCACATTGAGCAAATAAAAATCGGGCAATTTGGCTTGATGTGGGACGGGCGACGAGGAGAGAAAGAACGCAACCATATTGTTGATTTTGTCCTCGTCAGATAAGTCTTCGCTTGGTAAGCTGAGGGTCAGCCAATTGGGGGAATATTCTGTCTGCCAATGTTCATTTAGCTTATTGAGTCGAGCAAGCATTGCCCGCTCGTCTGCTAGCACCAAAACAGGTGATTGCAACTGCAACAGTTGACCGCTTCGTGCAAGCTCTAGCACGATGTCCATGCCAATGCCTGCAGGCTCGCCTGTGGTGATGAGTAGCGGTTTATGCGTTGTGGATTTAGGCAAATTCAAGGGAGCATTTGAAGGGATTGTGGTCATAATTTTTGTGGACTGATGTGGTAAAATGCGAGGTTCAGTTTAGCATCAATCTCTCGAATTCATCAGCACTATTTACCCCTTATTGCCTTATGACCGATACCCCTCAAAACACCACTGCCCCTAGCAAAAATGACGATACTTTATCCGACAAAGAGGCAGGTAAAAACACCGTCACGCCAACGACACGTTCAAGCCTGAGTGAGGTGTTGGCACAAAAACCCCCGCATAACATTGACATTGAAAAGGCGTTGCTCGCATCCTTGATGAGCATTGAGGAATCGTTCGACAAGATTTCGGACATTGTGGGTAAAGACGACTTTTATGCGGTGCGTCATCAGCAGATTTTTTCAGCGATTGCTCATTTAGCAAGAGTCGATGAACCCTACGATACGCTGATGGTGCATGATTGGCTTGCTTCGCAAGATTTGCTTGAGCTTGCAGGCGGTGAGAGCTATTTGGCGGACATTTTGACGCAAAGCCCTGGTACATTATTTAACATGACGGCTTATGCCGAGCGGGTGCGTGAGCTCTCAAG
>JAAXIL010000137.1:0-5952 GCA_012270355.1 Psychrobacter sp. | reverse complement strand
GGCAATGAGATGCTCGAGCTGGCTTATAATCCAAAAAATCAGGCGGTAAGCGACATTTTGGATGCCATCGAAGCCAAAGTGTTTGCCATTAATGAGCAACATAACCGACGCAGGGGCAGTAAGGGGCCGCAGGAAGTCAACGAAGTGTTGGCAAACGTGGTGGAACAAATTCAAATCCTCAAAGCCAATCCCGATGACATCATAGGACTGCAAACCCCCTTTACAGAATTGAATAACAAGACACAAGGATTGCAAGCGGGCGATTTGATCATCGTTGCCGCGCGTCCTTCGATGGGGAAAACCACGTTTGCCATGAATTTAGCAGAGGGCGTATTGTTTCATGCAGACTTGCCCGTTGTCGTTTTTTCAATGGAAATGCCTGCCGAATCCATCATCATGCGGATGCTGTCATCATGGGGGAAAATCAACCAATCCAAATTGCGTTCGGCAACAATGGACGAAGAGGAATGGGCAAAAATGATGGGGGCGATCACCCATTTGCAGGAAAAGCATTTATACATTGATGACAGCACCGCCCTGCCCCCGTCTGAGGTTCGTTCACGCTGTCGTCGCATCGCCAAAAATCACGGCGGACAAATCGGCATGGTGGTGGTGGATTATCTGCAGCTCATGAAAGTACCGAGCATGGAAGGCAACCGAGTTGGTGAAATTTCTGAAATTTCCCGCAGTCTAAAAGCCCTCGCTCGTGAACTAAACTGCCCCGTCGTTGCTCTGTCTCAGCTCAACCGTAGCCTTGAGAATCGTCCTAATAAACGTCCGATCATGTCTGATTTGCGGGAATCAGGGGCGATTGAGCAGGATGCGGATTTAATCACGTTCATCTATCGTGATGAGGTGTATAACGAAAACTCTGACCAAAAAGGCGTGGCGGAAATCATCATCGGTAAACAGCGAAATGGTCCGATTGGCACGGTACGGCTAGCATTTGAGGGACAATACACCCGTTTCACCGACCTATTACCAGGTCACCATATTCAAGATGATGGGTTTGATGAATAGCGATTTGGTAATCGCCTTTATCGTCCTTTAAAACAACGGCGTATCTTGGCGTTTGGGGGGCACAAAAGTCACCGCAACTTGACGGAAGTCATAATCACCCGTCATGAGGTCAGCTTGCATCGAGGCGGATTTGAATTCATTCTGATTGTCGCCTTGCCCTTGGGTCACGATAACAGGTTCATCTGACCTCAACTTTTTGTGTTCTAAATCGCCAATAAGGGTTTGAGCCACAAGTTTTAAAGGCGATTGATGAACGGGCGATTGGTTATCGACTTGATGAGCACTATTGGCACCGTTTAAAGGCGATAAAAACCGATTGGCAAACACCACATTATTGTGCATGGTGACGATTTGGGTATCATAATCCATCACGGCAGTGTCCGCCGTTAGCCTGATCTGCTGGGCGTCACCCTCGTTTGGTCGCCAGTTGAGGGTCATGTCCACAAGTTCATCCGCATTTTGATCGGTGTAATGCGTCAGCTCACGGGCGGTTAAAGTATACTCGGCGACCCCACTATCTGTGGTTTGCACTGCTAAAATGTCCTCGGCTTGATATTCGATATTCGAAGCACTTTGCACAGTTTGAGTTGGCGTGATGTTGGTTTGCTCACGGTAGAACGCTACCGCCAGCACCATTATAATGACCGAAAAAATGAGTAGTGAGCGGGTATTCATATCAAACTGACAGGCTCATTAGGTTGATAATAATTAGGTTGATAATAAATAATCGGACAAATGCTCATCGTACTTATCATGACCTTTTAAGATGAGATCGCACACTTCTCGCACTGCCCCTTCCCCGCCTGCTCGGGTCGTAACCATCATAACTCGGCTTAATACTTCTTGATGAGCATTGGGCACGGTTGCGGAAAACCCAACCGACTGCAAGGCTTTGAGGTCAGGCAAATCATCGCCCATATAGGCACAATCGGCAAGTTCGTAAGGCAAGTCTTTGAGCAATTCGTCTAGAGCGACTAATTTATCATCTCGTCCTTGTACCACATGAGCCACGCCCATTTCCTCGGCTCGTTTAGCCACCATCGGGCTAGTGCGTCCAGTAATTATGGCGGTGGGAATACCAATTTTTTTGAGGGCTTTGGTGCCGATGCCGTCTTTGACATTAAATTGTTTGGTCTCAACGCCATTGGCGTCATAAATAATTTTGCCGTCCGATAAAATGCCATCCACATCCAGTACCAACAACTTCACTTTGCCCGCTTGTTTGATTAAATCTTGCATGAGAAATCACTCTTAATTGTTATCATGGTTTGATTAATAGTTATGGTTGATAAAAAACACCTAACTGACCCCTGCTTGAAGCAGATCGTGAATGGTAATAATGCCATCCAAACGCTTATTGTCATCCACTACCAACAGTTGTGTGATGGCATTTTCGTTCATGTGTGTTAACGCATCGGAAGCCCGCAAATTTCGAGAAACCGTTTTGGGCTGGGGGGTCATGATGTCAGACATGGTGATGGATAAATCGACTTGGTTTGCCAATGCCCGACGCAAATCGCCATCGGTAAACACGCCTATCACTTGAGCATCTTCATTGGTCAATACTGCCAGACCGAGTCGCCCACTGGTCATCACAAACAACGCATCATTCAACGTAGCATCTGCACTGATAATAGGTAGAGGAATGTCATCATCACCTGTGTGCATGATGTCTTGCACTCGCATGAGCAGTTTACGCCCCAGTGCCCCCGCAGGATGCGATAAGGCAAAATCCTCAGAAGTAAAGCCTTTGGCATGCACCAACGCCACGGCAATGGCATCGCCTAAGGCAAGGGTAGCAGTGGTGCTAGACGTGGGGGCAAGTCCCAACGGACAGGCCTCCTCAAATGCCCCAAGTGTCAGCGGTACGTCAGCGGATTTGGGTAGCATGCCCCGTTTGTCTCGGCTGATGCTAATGAGTGGAATTGACAACTGCTTGACGACGGGCAATAACGTTTTGATTTCGTCCGATTCGCCCGAGTTTGAAATGGCAAGTCGTACATCCCCTGGCACAAGCATTCCCAAGTCACCATGCCCTGCTTCGCCCGGATGCATAAAAAATGCAGGGGTGCCAGTTGACGCAAAGGTTGCAGAAATTTATCGACCGATATGTCCCGACTTATACATGCCCGTTACTCCCACTCGCACCAGACACGCCAGTATCAAACGACATGCGTCAGCAAATCGCTCATCTAAACCGTCTTTGAGTAACTCAAGGGCTTGCTTTTCGGTATTGATGGCATTTTTTGCATGCTCAATCAGCACCGAACTCGTAAAGATACTGTCTTGAGCATCGAAATCGTTTAGCGTCTCACCATAAGCAGGGACGGATTCAGATTTAGGGTCAGAATAAATAAGTTTAGAATGAGAGGGCAAATCAGAGGAGATTGGCATGATAGTCAATCACTCCTCATCAGAGTTAGGGGTTGCATCATCGTTTGCAAAACCACGCCCTCCGAACCCTTTATCATCGTCCGAAAAACCTCGGTTTTGAAACCCTTTTGACTGCTCAAAGCCCGGTTTATCAAAACTGTCGCCGTCGAAGCCACGTTGTCCAAAGCCACGCTCATCGAACCCAGCTCGATTAAAACCTGTCGATTCATGCGATGCGTCGCCAAGACCTCGGTCTGTACCAAAACCTCTTGTGTCTTGCCGAGCCTCTTGCGAACCTGTGGCATAGTCTTGACGACGCTCAAATCCGCCTCGCTCTTGATTAAAGCCACCGCCCATGCGTTCATCACGGTTGACTGGGGTGCGAGTGAAGCCACCTCGTTTCGGGTAGCCTGTGTTCACATTGTTACCCGCCCTGTCGCAGCCTGCAGCACGTCCAGACCCCCCTCGACCGCCAGCCTCGCCACCGCCAGCGTTTGAGCTTGAGGCAAAGTCATCTCCACTATAACCGCTTCCCGTACGAGGATTACGGGCTGGTACAACCGTTGATATGGCGTGTTTATAGACCATTTGGCTGACGGTATTTTTAAGTAAGACGACGTATTGATCAAACGATTCAATTTGTCCTTGTAGCTTAATACCATTCACCAAAAAGATGGAAACGGGGATGCGGTCTTTGCGAAGTGCATTTAAAAATGGATCTTGCAGGGTTTGTCCTTTTGACATGGCAGACTCCTTGTTATTGTTGTTAGTTGGTTGTTGTCAATAATTGATTGTTGTTATGTGGGAATACTTTAATGTTCTAAAACAGGGATATTCTAAGATGTAGTTAAGTCAAAATTCGGCTCGCATCCAAAATTAACAATCGATTGCTAAAATTTTATACCGTCAAGCTTTGCCATTATACGTTGTGGCATGGCAGACTGGCAAACCATTCATTAAATGTAATTGGATAATAAACCCTGTAAATAGGCGTCCGCCTGTGTCATGGATTCAAACGCCAAAATAACTTTGCTCATTTTTTGTTCGAACCGATGCGGATTATAGGATGGATGACTTTGTATAAAAGGGACTGCCAAAGGGTGTGTTGCAAGTCCAAAACGAATACCATGCGTGGCAGTTAGGTTTCTAAGCCATGTATATTGCCGTTTGGCGAGTTGACGAGTGGCATATAGGGCTTTGTTTTGCATCTCAATCTGTGCGTCTATTTTTTCACTTTCAGTCAAATCACACTGCTCAAGCAACCTAAGATATTTAACCACTTGTCGATAACCCACACAGCGCATGGCAGGGTCATCAGGTTTAACGGGATAATTCTCTAAAATATGCATCACCTCATCGACAAACCCTTCATCCCACATCATCTCTAAACGCTTGGCAATTCGCTCGTGTAACCATGCTCGTTTAGGCATAATCGCCAGTCCGAGCCATTTTTGCGATGGATTATCGGCGATGGCGTGCATCGGCAAGGCTTGCCAATCGCTTAACGGTTTGCCCGTTTGGCGATAAACTTCAATGGCTCGGGTGATACGTTGAGTGTCATTGGGCTTAAGACTTGCCCCAAGTGGTGGATCGATAACTTGCAGATGCTCATATAACGCTTCAAGCCCTACTTGATTACGCCATACCTCGACCTCGGTACGAATATCGGGATGGGTTGCTGGCACGGGGGATAGTCCTGTGAACATGGCATTAAAATACATCATCGTGCCTCCGACTAACAGCGGAATTTTGCCTCGGGCATGGATGGTTTCGATCAGCTCTGCCACTTGCTCCACAAATTGAGCGACGCTAAAAGTGTCGTGCGGATCAACAATGTCCACCATGTAATGCGGATAGCGAGCCAACTCATCAGGTGTGGGCTTTGCGGTTCCAATATTCATATCCCGATAAATTAAGGCAGAATCGATTGAGATGATCTCAAACCTTCGCGTATCATACAACTCATAAGCCAAAGCGGTTTTGCCACTGGCAGTGGGGGCAAGCAAACAAATGACCAGTTTTTGATCAGACTTCTTATGATGCGTCTTGTTTTGTTGCGGTAGTGGTGATGCGGATGGACTCATCATGATAACACCTTTGCCGTATTTAACATTAGCGTCATTAGCTCAGCATAGGATAATTGACTAATCAAAACACCTGCAAAATGTGAGGAATCATCTAATCTTTTAGCTAATTTTTCTTTTGACATCACCGCTAACCCGTCAGATGTCTGTATCAAACATAAGGTTTCGTGATCAAAAACCTGCTCATACAAAACTGGATAACTAGAATCGGTAACTGTCTCGTCAACGTTAAAATAGTTATCCTCCTGTGCTCCCTCTGCCGTCTCGTTTATCTGATTATCAATCTGATAAACCTGTTTTGGCATGGCAACTTTTGTGCGATTTGTGGTACGGCTCGTTTTATCAAACGTTGCCAATTGCGATGGTGCATTAGGCTTTGTGGACTAGTTGAATGGTGAATGAAGGTGGCTAACCCGATGCTGAGTGGCATCAACGACTGCATCGGTATCGGTAAGCGACGTTTGGTAAAAAGAAG
>JAAXIL010000215.1 GCA_012270355.1 Psychrobacter sp. | reverse complement strand
AAATGGCTCACTGCTAAAAGGCTAACGAGAAAAGCCAGGGCCATATGGCGTAATACATTTGAAGCCCATCGGGGCGTTGACTGCGGGGCTGGCAGGTGAGCGTCCAGCCAATTTGGCAGGCTTGCAACAAGGGGGCTGTATTGCGTTGTCGAATGCAGGCAGACCCTTTGTCAATGATTTGGTGATGTTACGGACGCTGGAATATGCGGCAACCTTTGGGCTAAAGGTATTTTTTTATCCCAATGAGCCGAGTTTGTCGGAAGGTGGCGTGGCACACGAAGGTTATATCGCCTCATTTCATGGTTTGCAGGGCATTCCTTGGCTGGCTGAAACGGTGGCATTGTCCAAACAACTTTTGATGGTGGAAGAAACGGGCGTATCGGCTCATTTTAGCCAGCTCACTTGTAAGTCGTCGATGGATTTGATGCGGTGGGCAAAAGGCAAAGGTTTGCCCGTGACGTGCGATGTGGCGATGCATCAGTTGCACCTCACCGATGACAACTTAGAAGGCTTTAATGCCAATGCGTTTGTGCTACCGCCCCTTCGCAGTAATACGGATCAACAAGCGTTGTTGGCAGGGCTAAAAGACGGCACAGTAGATGCGATTTGCAGTCATCACGAACCCTTGAATGACACCGCTAAAAAAGCTCCATTTGCCGAGGCGACACCGGGCATTTCCAGTGCCGATACCTTTATGGCACTCGGTTGTCAGTTGGTGCGAGATAGCGTGCTGACAAATGAACAATTGGTAGAAAAAGTGTGCCTAAACCCTGCCAAAATTGCAGGGATTGAGGCGAACTATGAGCAATTAGGCGGAGCCGTGGTGGTTGATCCAACCCTTGAATGGACGGTTACCCGTGATGTCATGCTATCAAAAGGTAAAAACACGCCATTTATGGGGCAAACATTGATGGGCAAGGGGGTTGAGGTTGCGTTTAACGATGCGTTTGCTCAAACTACGACATATTAGAAATCAAGAGGTTAGGATGTGTCCTTGAGCCAGCCAGACCCTGACCCTGAACTTAGCAATGATACGCACCGAGCCTCGTCCAAATCGATTCAAGCGGTGGCAGTTTACGAGCGAGGGAAAGGGGTAGTAGCGGTGTTGTCGGCAAGGGGATTATGGCGTTGGGATGAGGCGTGGGCAGATTGGTGGCCGACGCTCACGCAAACGTGGCAGGGTTATTTTGGCAATGTGTTTGCCTCACAAATTGAGCAACTGCTCGCTAAAACCCAAACCGCGATTGCCCATTGGCAAATTTTCGTCGCTTTGATTTTGGTATACGCCAGCTTGCGATTCGTTGAAGCGTATGGACTGTGGAATGACAAAACGTGGGCGTATTGGTTTAGCGTGATCGGCTATGGCATATTCATTCCGCTCGAGCTGTATTATTTATTCACCCGTCCGTTTGATTGGCTAAAATTGGCGGTGTTTGTTTTCAATGTGGTCATCGTTTGGGTGGTCTATCGTAATATGCGACGCAAAGGGCTGATTTAACACTATTTAACGGCGAAATACCTCTAACGACGAAACACTTCCCTTAATTCAAAACTGGTATGCACTTGCGACACGCCTTCAATGCGATTGAGCCTGTGCAACAAAAATTCCTCATAATGTGCCATATCTCGCACCCGAACTTTGAGTAAATAATCCTCACTACGACCCGTCACGATGCTACAGCTCACTACTTCAGGGAAGGTTTGCACCTTGTTTTCAAATTCCGCAAAACGGTCAGCGGTGTGTTTGTCCATGCTGACTGCAATGAATAAAGCGAGCGGATAGCCCAGTTTTTCCATATTCAGCCGAGCGTGATAGCCAGTGATGATGCCCATTTCCTCTAAGCGTTTCACCCGACGATTGCAAGGGGTAGCGGATAAATGCACCACTTCGCTAAGTTCGGTCATGCTGATGCGAGCGTTTTGTTGTAGGTGATGAATGATATTTTCATCAATGGCATCGAGTTGGACGGCTTTGGTTTCGGGTTCAATTAGGTCATGGGTAACGGGAAATGCAGTATTCGGGAAGGTGGACATGAGGAAATATAATACTGTAGTAGAAAATAAACGTTTAAATAAATATAGTAGTGATTTTAACCAATATCAGTGATAAAAGTAATTATTTAAATGGAATTTTTGCCAAGTATATTTGTTAAAATATACCAATACATTTAATTTTTAATTGGAATTGAATGCATTCTTTCATGTCAGACATATA
>JAAXIL010000036.1:9262-11167 GCA_012270355.1 Psychrobacter sp. | reverse complement strand
CATAGCATAGCTAGACAAAATGGTGGACCTCGCCCAATTACCTATTGGACGCACCCCGCTCTCTATCCCTGCAACTTATACTGGTTTGTTTACGCCAATTCGGGATTTGTTTGCCCAAACCCCTGAAGCCAAAGCTCGGGGCTATAAGGCAGGACGCTTTAGCTTCAACGTGAAAGGCGGACGCTGTGAAACCTGTCAAGGCGACGGTTTGATTAAAGTTGAGATGCACTTTTTGCCGGACATGTATGTACCCTGCGACAGTTGCCACGGCAAACGCTACAACCGCGAAACGCTGGAGATTCACTAAAAAGGCAACACCATTTTCTACCTGCTCCCCATGACGGTAGAAGAGGCGACCGAGTATTTCTCTGCCATTCCGCCCATTCATCGCAGACTTGAGGCACTCATGGACGTGGGCTTAAGCTACATTCGCCTTGGACAATCCGCCCCTACCCTCTCTGGCGGTGAAGCCCAACGGGTGAAACTGGCACGAGAGCTTGCCAAACGCGACACAGGGCAAACACTGTATATCTTAGACGAACCCACTACAGGGTTGCATTTTCATGACATTTATAAACTGCTCAATATCCTGCACGCCCTACGAGACAAAGGCAACACCATTGTAGTGATTGAACACAATTTGGACGTGATTAAGACGGCAGATTGGATTGTCGATTTGGGTCCTGAAGGCGGCAAAGGTGGTGGCGAAATCATCGCTGAAGGCACCCCCGAGGACGTGGCAAAAGTTAAACAGTAATTTACGGGGCAGTTTTTGAAACCGATGCTTGACGTTAAATAGCAGAAATTGATAAAAAACTTACCACCGCTTTTTGCGTCAATGACGGACATACTATGTCAGATACTAAATTATTTACATTCTAATGCTATCAATCAAAGAAGCAGGGGCAATTGCAAGAGGCGAGCTTGAACCCTCTCGCACCTTTACCTATGAAATTCCAACACCTGAAGGCATCAAAGCCATTCGGGAAAAAACGGGCTTAACTCAAGAAGCCTTTGCTGAAAAGTTGCAAATAAGCCCTTGCACCCTGCAGAATTGGGAACAAGGACATCGCAATCCAACAGGTCCTGCAATTACCCTAATTAAGCTTTTGGATAAACAGCCTGATTTGCTAGAACTGGCTTAACGGTTGCAATCCTTACACAGACGGTCGTGTATGATTAAGTTATAGTAAACATACTGATGGGAAATCACCATCGACAGTTCATCTTTACTATTTAACTTAATTTTTTACAAACTATGAGGTAATCACCATGCTAACTCGTATTCAATCGATCAAAACATTGTCTTTAGCCACTGCTACCGCGTTAACCCTTGCCTTAACAGGTTGTCAAACCATGGGCATGGACGGCACGGCAGATGCCCCCGAATTGGCATCCACGCTAACCAGCACCGATGGTAATGAGGTTACCGTTGGACAAGTGGTGCTTCGCCCTGTTGAGACAGGTGTTCAGGTGTATGGCGAATTTATGGGACTAAATCCAAACTCGACCTATGCTTTGCACATTCACGAAACGGGCAGTTGTGGCAATGGCGGAAAATATGCGGGCGGACACTTTAACCCAACTGACAAACCGCACGGACACCCTGATGAAGAAGCCAGTCATGTTGGAGATTTGCCGAATCTAGAGACCGACGCTGAAGGCAAAGCGGTCATCAATTACGTCAACAACGACATTTCGACCACACCTATGCAGGATGACAGCGTGTACAACCGTTCGTTTGTTTTACATGATGGAGCGGACGATTATGTCAGTCAGCCCTCAGGCAATTCAGGCGACCGTCTCGCATGTGGGATTATTGTTGCGTCGTAAATTAAGCTAAAAGTTAATAGTCAATCATCAGCCTTATCTGTTTAAGCAGGTAAGGCTTTTTTATGGTTTCTT
>JAAXIL010000036.1:0-9162 GCA_012270355.1 Psychrobacter sp. | reverse complement strand
TTCTTGGCGGGGATTTGTAGGGATTTAGGATAAGGGATGCTATGATTAAAGCCACATACTTTCCGCATTATCTCTCTTTTAAAACAGCTTTTTATTTTACCTATGCCCTTGCCAATGACCAAAAATCAGACCTCTACACTCAATAAAATACGCTCGCTGATCAACCAGCTTCGCCAGCATAATCATGCCTATTATGTGCTGGACAATCCGACCATCAGCGACAACGAATACGACCAATTACGTCGAGAACTGGTGACATTGGAAGACGCCTATCCAGACCTTGTGCAACCTGACAGTCCAACCAGCCAAGTGGGCGACAAACCCTTATCAGCGTTTACGCAAGTCACGCATGACATTCCTATGTTGTCGCTTGGCAATGTTTTCGACTTTGATGAGCTGGGCGAATTTATGCGTCGGGTGAATGACCGCCTTGGCAGTGAGCAACAAAACCCTGCCTATGAGATGGAACTCAAACTGGACGGCTTGGCAGTGTCGATTAAATATGAGTACGGGAGCTTTGAGCAAGCCGTCACTCGAGGCGATGGACAAACAGGTGAGGACATCACGCAAAATGTCAAAACCATTCGTAATTTGCCGTTGTATTTAGAGCAGGCGAAAGATATTGACCTACTGGAAGTACGAGGCGAGGTGCTGATGCCAAAGGCAGGCTTTGCCAAGCTGAACCAAACCGCTGAAGAAAATGGCGAGAAAACCTTTGCCAATCCTCGCAATGCCGCCGCTGGTAGTTTACGCCAGCTTGATCCAGCCATTGCTGCCGCTCGCCCGTTAGCCTTTTATGGCTATTCGGTCAATCAAGGTCTGCCTGAACGTATTTTGACGCAATCGGAAGCCTTAAATTGGCTAGCAGAATTAGGCTTTACCATCAGTCCATTCAAGGTCGTTAAAAACTCGGAAGAGGCTCAAGCCTATTATGAATCGGTCATCAATGAGCGAGCTGATTTACCGTTTGAGATTGATGGCACGGTCATTAAGGTGGACGATTTAGCGTTGCAAGAACAACTTGGTTCTTTGTCTCGTGAGCCACGCTGGGCAACCGCCTATAAATTCCCTGCCGAAACCGTGATGACCACGCTCAACACCATTGAATGGCAAGTCGGACGCACGGGGCAACTTACGCCTGTGGGCAAACTGGAACCCGTGCAAGTGGGGGGCGTGACGGTCAGTAACGTGACTTTGCACAACTTTGGCGAAATTCAGCGATTGGACGTGCGAGCAGGCGACACGGTGAGTGTGCACCGAGCAGGCGACGTGATTCCTAAAGTTACCCGAGTATGGACAGAGATGCGACCCGACGGCACAAAACCCGTGACCTTGCCAAGCCATTGCCCCGTGTGCGATTCACCTGTGGTATTGCCCGAGGGCGAGGCATTGGCACGGTGCAGTGGTGGACTGTTTTGCCCTGCCCAACAGCAAGAGGCATTGATCCACTTTGTGTCTCGCCGGGCGATGGACATTGACGGATTGGGCGAACGCTTGCTGATTCGCTTTTTTGAGCTGGGATTGGTGAAAACGGTGGCGGACATTTATCGTTTGCATGAACATCGAGAAGAGCTAGTCACCTTTGACAAGTTGGGTGAAAAGTCGGTGCAAAATATGCTTGATGCCATCGAAGCGAGTAAAGACACTACCCTACCCCGCTTTATTTATGCATTGGGCATTCGAGGCGTTGGCGAAACCACCGCACGCAACTTAGCACAGCAATTTGGCGACTTGCCCGCCTTGATGCAAGCGGGTATTGAAACCCTTGCCGACACGCCTGACGTGGGCGACATCACCGCCGAGCTGATTTTTGACTTCTTTCGAGCCGAGCATAACCTTGAGGTAATTGAACAATTGCAAGCCTCGGGCGTGCATTGGCAACCGATTGAACAAGTGGAAGCAGGTGAGTTAGCACTTGATGGGCAAACGTGGGTCATTACGGGTACGCTATCGACGATGGGGCGAGACGATGCCAAAGCCCGCCTGCAAGCGATGGGAGCAAAGGTGTCGAGCAGTGTGTCGGGCAAAACTGACGCCCTTCTGGCTGGCGAGAAAGCTGGTAGCAAACTTGCCAAAGCAGAAAAGCTCGGGGTGAAGGGGGTGAGTGAGGGGGAATTTTGGGGTATGGTAAAAGAGAGCTAAACTTTTGGGTATGTCGTCATCATCGCTAAGCAAGATGGGCATAAAAATAACGACTCAATTTACCTTGAAACCGATAGCTTACACTACTCCAATCAAGACGTGAGTAAATTATTTATTGCCTATCGCAGTCGGGCATTGGGTCAACCGATTAAGCATGTTAAATAATTTATCCTAATTATTTCACCTCAATTACCCACGCCTTATCCCCCAATCTCAGCGTCAACGTATCCCCTGCCTCCAATTTGCCCACCCCGCTTGGCGTACCTGTCATGATGACATCGCCCGCCTGCAAGCCAAACGCAAAACTAGCATCACTCAGCAGGTGAGGAATATCAAAAATCATTAGTTTTGTGTCACCATCTTGAGTGAGCGTGTCGTTAATGAGCAGTTGATAACGCACACTAGCAAAGTCGTCGATTTGCGTGGCATCCATCCAATCAGCAAGCACGCACGACCCCGCAAAACATTTCGCTCGCTCCCAAGGATGACCCTTTGCTTTAAGCTCGCTTTGCAAATCGCGTAAGGTCAAATCAAGCCCCACCGTCACGCCTGCAATTAAGCCGTTCTGCATCGCTTGCTGTACCGTTTGCACATCGGCATTGACTAGGTCTTGCCCAAGCTGTAGGCAAAGTTCAGTTTCATAATGTACGTCATAAGATTGGTTTCTAGGCACATCCAAAAATTTGGCAGAAACGTTTTTATCATCTGACAAATACGTCACGCTAGAGGCAGGTTTAAGAAATAACATCGGCGACTCTGGTACGTCGTTGCCCAGCTCTTTAGAATGGGCGACATAATTGCGTCCCACACAAACGACTTTACCAATGGATAAATGAGACATGGTTTATCTTCTTTTTAGCGTATTGTTGAGGTTGCCACATCAGGTGGCACATAGTTTTGATGACGGTTCATGCGTTTTTCTAACAACTTGAAGCAGAACAGAATCACCCACGTTAAGAGTAAATACAGTATCCCAGCGGCAAAATAAACCTCAAAAATTCGGAAGGTTCTAGCCGCAATGTCTTTGGTCATATAAGTGATTTCAACCAAAGTGATGGTCATGGCTAACGCACTGCCTTTGAGCATAAAAATCACTTCATTGCTGTAGGCGGGCAACATGATGCCAAACGCGCGGGGCAAGGTAATGCGAGTGAGTTTTTGCCAGCTACTCATGCCGATGGCATCAGCGGCTTCTAGTTCTCCTTTGGGAATGGACTGAATTGCCCCTCGAATGATTTCGGCAATATATGCCGACGTATTGAGCGTAAAGGCGAGAATGGCACACCAATACTTTTCTTTAAAAATTGGCTCCCAAAGCACCGACTCTTTCATAAAATCGAACTGCGACAAGCCATAATAAATTAAGAAAATTTGCACCAATAGCGGTGTGCCTCGAAAAAAGAAGATGTATAAAAACGGCAAGGTACTGACCAGTTTGTTCGGATGCAATCGCAAAAGTGCCAAAACCAAGCCAAATATCAAACCCAAAATGCCAGAGATAACGACCAATTGCACCGTCATGACCGCACCGCTTAGAAGCTGAGGAATCGAATCAATGACAATTTGCCAATCCCAATTCATGCCCCACCTCCCAATGACTTAGCCTGCGTGCCGATTGCAGATTTTTGCAACGATTTGGCATAACGCTCGGCAGGATTGGCTTGCCATTCTAGCCACATCACGATGCCTGTCACCATGACAGTTAATGCCAAATACACCAAAGCGGCTGCCAAATAAAAGGTGAACGGTTCTTGTGTGGCTTGAGCCCCCCTAGATGCGTGGTACATGATGTCTTTTAACCCGACCACCGATACCAGTGCGGTGTCTTTGAGCAACACCAAAAACAGATTGCCAAGTCCTGGCAATGCCAGTCGCCACACTTGGGGAATAATAATACGGGTATAAGTTTGCACGGGACGCATGCCAATGGCACTGGCTGCCTCAAACTGACCTTTCGGAATCTCCTGAATTGCCATGCGAAACACTTCGGTGGCATACGCACCGAAGGCAATAGACAATGCTGCCACGCCTGCCCCAAAAGCACTGACTTCCATATACTCGGTGTGTCCCATAGCTTTTAGGACATAATTTAGGATAAATTGACCGCCAAAATATAAAAATAATACCAAAAGCAGTTCAGGAATACCCCGCATGGTAGCAGTATAAACAGTGGCTAGTTTTCGTAATAGCCACACATTCGACAGCTTAGCCATCGCTCCCATCATGCCAAATATCAACCCGATAATCAGGCTCATGAGAGCAAGCTTGATGGTGACCCAAAGCCCACTGATGAGCAGATGCCCAAACCCTTGTAAATCCAACCCCATTACATCTGCCCACCATGCTCATAAAAAAGCTTATAAAAAACTGCTAAATTTTAGCACAAAAAAACGCATCCGATGCTGGGATGCGTTTTTCAAATACTTGACAACTTAAAAGACAATACCGCTTACTGCGTTACTTCCTCGGCTTTAGTCCCGTCCAAATCGTTCGCCTCTTCAGCAATGACTAAGTCCGTTTCTGCCACATCAGAACCATCACCTTCTACAAGAGTTACAGGATCAACCGTATCAACAACTGAATCATTGGTATCGTCCACAACAGTTACCGTTGGATCAGCGTCAGTCGCGGCCACAGTACTGGCTGTGGCGGAGGAGTTGCCTTCACCAAAATAAGACTTGGCAATGGCATCATAGCGTCCATCCGCTTTAATGGCAGTCAATGCGGTATTGAACTGAGCAAGTAGCGGGCTGTCTTTTTTGAGGGCAATGGCAATGTTGTCGTCGTTATCAATCTCATCGCCAATCATGCCATATTCGGGGTTATCCGCGAGCCACGATGCGGCTTGCACTTTTTCCGCTAAAATCGCATCCACCCGCCCTGAAGCGAGATCAAGATAGGCGTTTTCTTGCGTGTCATATAGGTTAGCCGTATTGCCGTCTTTGCCATCAAAATTATCTTGCAAATATTGACCCATTGAGGTGGCACGCTGGCTACCTAGATTTTTGCCACTGACATTGTTTGCATCAAAACTGCCGTCATTTTTTGCCACCCAAACCATCGTATTTTTGAAATATGGGTCGGTAAAATCCACCTGCTCAAGTCGCTCGGGCGTGACCGACATACCAGCAGCAATGGCATCATATTTACCTGCCATCAAGCCGGGAATGATGCCTTCCCAATCCTGGGCAACGATTTCACAGTTTGCCTGCATTTCTTCACATAAGGCATTGACCACATCGATATCGAAGCCAGCGAGTGAACCATCGGCTTCTGTATAGTTGAACGGAGGGTATGCCCCCTCTGAGGCGATGCGAATGGTTTCACCCGTCGCAGGTGCAGTGGTTTCGGCATCGGGTGTCACTTCAGCCTCGTTTTCAGCAGGTTGTGAGCAACCTGTTACCGCAAACATACCTACCATCAGGGCAGACAAGCCAAAAGGTGATGTGAGACGAGAAGAGGGATAAGAGATGACAGACATAAGCGAGCCTCAAGTTAAAAAATGGTTTGATAAAAATTAAAAGAGATATAGGTTCTAGCAACAAGCAACTGAAATATAAAGTTTTCTCACAGCATAAAAGGGTGACTTAAAGCCACATCCATATACAAAAATAATACCCGACCTAGCAAGTAAAAACAATTTTTTTTACAATCCCGTAGGATTGTCACAACATTGTCATATATACGTGGTATGGGTAAGATTAATTCTGAAAGCTAAAATGGAAACCTTATCGCCCTTATTAACGATTACAATAATGGCTTAAATGAATTAATGATGCGATGCCATAAACGCCTGCACCCGAGGAGACTTGGGTCGGTCAAACACCTCTTCAGGCGTACCGATTTCCTCAATACGTCCTTCGTGCAAAAACACCACCTTAGACGACACCTCACGGGCAAATCGCATTTCATGCGTCACAATCAGCATGGTGCGTCCCTCTTCGGCAAGCTCACGCATCACCGCCAACACCTCATTGACAAGCTCAGGGTCAAGAGCAGAAGTTGGTTCATCAAACAGCAACACTCTTGGCTTCATGGCAAGTGCTCGAGCAATGGCGACCCGTTGGCGTTGACCACCTGACAAATTGGCAGGATAAGCATCCTTTTTATCCAACAAGCCCACCTTATCAAGTAGGGCTTCTGCCTCACTCACCGCTTGGGCTTTGCTCAGTTTAAGAACCTGCGTCGGACCTTCGATGATATTTTTTAAGATGGTTTTGTGGGGCCATAGATTGAAGTTTTGAAATACAAAGCCAACTTGTGCCCGCAAGCTTTCTAGCTGGCGTTTGTCTTGGGCAATCAGTTCACCTTGCTTGTTTAACTTCAGGTCTAACGGATTATCACCGAGTTTAATTGTACCTTGCGACGGATTTTCGAGCAGGTTAATACACCTAAGCAACGTCGATTTGCCCGACCCCGACGAGCCAAGAATGGAAATTACGTCGCCATCACAAGCCGTCAACGACACGCCTTTTAGCACCTCAAGCGAGCCAAAACGTTTATGAATGTCGGTAAGTTCGAGAGCAACGGGTCGAGGATTTGCATGGGTCGACGTGGCAAGCGAGTTTAGAACGTCAGGGTTGGCGTGCGGTGTTGGCATAAGTGAATTATCGAATAATGGGCAATGATAGAGGATAGACAGTGGCACTAAGCTAAATAATTTTTCATTTTCCCCGATAATCATTAAAATCGCAAGGTAAACCAACTTCGCTTTTGATATGCACTAAAAACCCACCGCCTAAACCAGACGATGGGTATCATCAAACAATTTTAAGTTTCAAGCGATTGGCAATTGACTATATAACATTAACTAACATCATCATTTAAAATCGTCCACCTCGCCCTTCACTTCGTGCTTCGTGCATTGCCTCAAGCTCTGCCCGTTGCTCGGAAGTCAGCACCTGAGCGATGGCGTGTTGGGTTTCGATGCGGTCAATAAAACGTTGTTTCGCTTCCTCAGCATGAGCATTGGCAAGACGATTGACTTGAGCTTGATTGAGCGTGGTTTGATTCATCAACGCCTGCATCTGCTCATGTTCTTGCTCTCGCTTGGCTTGCTCGCTGGTGCGATTGGCTTCCCGCTCGGCTTTTTTAGCGTCCATAATCGCATCAATTTTGGCTTGTTGAGCCTCGGTCAAATTCAATTTATCCATTGCACGGTGCATTCCGCCACCGCCACCATGTTCACCTCTATGACCACCTCGTTTTCCGTCGGGATTCCCACTCCACTCGCCTCGCTTCACATCAGACGACGCAAAAGGTATGGCTTGCGTGCTTGAATCGGCAGTCGTGCCAACCGCCACCGCATTGGCAGAGGTCATGCCCGACACACCCAAACTAACCGCCAACGCAGAACTGGCAACAAGAGAAGCTAAAGTTAAATTTTTCATGCTAAATTCCTTTATAAAGTAGAAGTTTATTCGAAGATTAGGCAGTTACTGCTCATATCAAACGCTTGCACTGCCTAACCACACGACACATATTAGCCCCCACTCAGGTTGCGTACTCTTATGAAAGTTTAAGAAAGGTTAAGATGGCGAGCAGTGCAACAGAAAGCTATCGGGTCTGTGCTATGCTTTGCCAAATTCTCATTTGCAACGCCACCGTTATGCCTGACACGCCCGCCATGCCCCATATTCTGCTCGCCGACGACGACTTTGAACTCACCGACCTACTTGCCGACTACCTACAAGGTCACGGCTTGAGCATCAGCGTGGCAAGCGACGGGGCGGAAGCGTTAGCCTTACTGCAAAGCGACCGCCAAACCTTTGACCTCATGGTACTCGACATCATGATGCCAAACATGGACGGCATGGCAGTCCTCAAACAATTGCCCACACTACACGCCACAGGTCACGCCAAGAACCCCGCAGGTAACCCCCTGCCAGTCATCATGCTCACCGCCAAAGGCGACGACATCGACCGCATTATCGGACTAGAGCTTGGGGCAGACGACTACCTCGGCAAACCCTGCAACCCCCGTGAACTGCTCGCCCGCATTCATGCCATCCTCAAACGCACCAACCTCACCCCCTCGCCTGACGACGCTTTTAACCAAACAGCCACCTCAACCGTTACCTTGCCCGGGCACGACCACCTAACCCTAGACACCACGCATCGCACCGCCAGTCTAGATGGGCAACCACTCGACTTAACAGGCACAGAATTCGACTTATTACACACCTTACTGGCAAACTATGGCGACGTGGTCAGCAAAGACACCCTATCGGAAACCGTCCTCGGACGAGAGCTGTCCCCCTTTGACCGAAGCCTCGACGTGCACATTTCTCGCTTACGCAAAAAGCTAGTAGGCGAAGCGAATAACAACAATGACAAGACAACCGAAACCATCAAATCGGTTCGGGGCAAAGGCTATCAATTGGTGATTTGAAGGGATATTAAATGAGGGATTTTATAGAATTGGTTTCAATGGCTTGATTTGATGAGAAAATATCTTACTTGCGATAACGTTAAGTTTTCTAGAGAGGGATTTGATGGAGCTATTTCCCTGAGAGCCGTATAAACAAAGCACTGCTTTGTTAGGCTCGCAAGTGAAATTTTCTTAAAGGAAAATTTCTGAAAAGCGAGTATCTGCCCGATGGCGTGCGTGCTATATGTCTAAGGGCGTTCCAGACTTCGAGCGACCACCCTTAGCCACAGCCCGCAACGCCATCGGTCACGCAAGGATACCGCTACAATCGGGGCTAAACCGCACCGACGGCAACGTTTTCGACAACAATCAAACATCGCTGAAAGTCAGAAATTTAACCCGTAGGTTGTGGTTAGCGCAGAGCATGTATGGCAAACTTCACCCAAGCAGAAATAGCAAGTACTGGCTTTAGCCCTACCTACACCTAAGTCACTAATTCATAAACAAATTTATTACCATACCCCACACTAAGCCCCCTCCAATGCCCAATTTCAACACCCTTAAATCTACTTCCATATTTTGGCACCTGTTTTTAAGCCTGCTTGCCGTGTTGATGCTCACCGCCATCAGCCCAGTCGCATTGGAGCGCT
>JAAXIL010000048.1 GCA_012270355.1 Psychrobacter sp. | reverse complement strand
TCATGGCAGACACTCACCACATCTGCAACGCACGCCAGAGTGATGGGGTGAATGGTCGGGGTGTGTTTTGTAATTGTGCTGGGCGACACAGACTGACCGGCATTCTGCACTGCAATCTGATTGGCAAAGTATAAACACTCAGCCAGCACCGTATCTTGGTTTTGTGACTTTCGCCCCTGCTCACTGGCACAGGCGATGCTCACACTAAAAGAGGGTAATTGGGTTGTTACCATGTCGTGCCTTATACTTAAATCCAGTCTAGCGATTAGCGAACTCAAATGAAGTCACGACTAGGCAGACGAGTGAAGTCGTATATAAAATACTTCGAACGATTCTAACTCTGTCGTGATTTATTTGAGGCAGGCTAACCAACCTGGATTTCTGCCAATGTGCCATCTGGCATCACTTCCACTATCTTACCTGAAGGCTCTTCTAGGAAGAACAAAGTAGCAAAGCCAACCACAGCGGTTGCCGCAATCACAAAGAAAAAGACTTGGTACGACACCATCGACAGCACAGTCAAATAGACCACCGCCCCAACGTTACCATACGCCCCTGTCATGCCCGCAAACTGTCCTGTCAAGCTACGTTTTATGAGTGGAATGACTGCAAACACAGCCCCTTCACCTGCTTGCACAAAGAACGAACATGACATGGCAACCACCACCGCCAGTACCAATGGCCAACTGGAATTTACCATGCCCATGGCAAAATAACCGACAGCTAACCCTGCGGTCAAAATCATCAGCACTTTTTTACGTCCAAATTTATCCGACAAAATACCACCCCCAGGGCGTGACATGAGGTTCATAAACGCATAACTTGAGGCGACCAAACCTGCCACCACCACCGACAAACCAAAGGTTTCTTGGAAAAATAAGGGCAACATAGACACCACCGCCAGCTCTGAGCCAAAGGTAGCAAAATACAAAATGTTCAAAATCGCCACTTGCTTGAACTGATAGCGATGCACTTCCGGAACTTCTGAGGTAAATACCTCATTATTCGCCCGATAGCTTGAGATAAACTCATAAACATATAACACTGCCAGTCCAATATAAATAATGTTCACGGCGGTACTGGACAATAAACTTACGCCATTTGGGCTAAGTTTCCAAGCAAGCAATGCCAATGCCAAATACATGGGCAATTTGAACACCATCATTAGCCAAAAATCGCCTTTTGAAGTGACGGTCATTGCCCCCAACTTTTTGGGCTTAAAGTAAGTCGCCCCTTTTGGCGTGTTGCGTACCATTTTATAGAATATGAAGCTATATAACATCGAAATGACGCCCGAAAAGGCACAAGCGTACCTCCAACTTTCGTCGCCACCAAAAATGCTAATAAGAATGATGCCAATGGTAGGTAGCAACATCGCCCCTGCCGCCGAGCCAAAGTTGCCCCAACCGCCATAAACGCCTTCTGCCGCCCCATGATCATTGGCAGGAAACCACTCACTCATCAGGCGAATACCCCCCACAAAGCCTTCCACAACCAAGCCGAGCAAAAAGCGAGATACCGCCAGCACCGTATAGTTATCGGCAAAAGCAAACGTAAAACAGGGGATTGCCCCAAAAAACAAGATACAACTATAGACGATGCGAGGACCAAAGTTGTCGGTGAGCATTCCAATGATGACCCGAGCAGGAATGGTGAGTGCCACGTTCAAAATCAACAAGGTTTTCACTTGGTCTTTGGTGAGATTTAGAGTATCACCAATAGCACTTAAAAATGGGGCATGGTTAAACCACATAAAGAAAGTGAGAAAAAACGCAATCCAGCCCAAATGCAGGATTTTATTTTTGCCCGTAAAAGACATGACATTTAACTTGCTGGCAGAATCGCTCATCATCACTCATTAGTTTGTCGAAAATTGGCAAGTTGCTACTGCGGGCAGGGCAAAAGTGTTCCCTAGCTTGTACCCATCAAGCAGGTTTTATGCCAGTCGGTGCTGATTAAAAGCGATTTTGAGAAGCGATAAATGACCAATTCCAAAATATTTATACGAAAAAATTTATTTTTTCTGCATAAAAGTGCTTATAAATTAGAAAAATTCATAGGCGTCCTTGCCTTTATGACAAAAGGGTGACAGTCAATTTCTAATCAATTGAAAGCCAGTGATGATGCATACAATTAATGAGCCAATAAAATTTTTTGATCACCATAGAACTAGCGAATAACAATTAATTTTCATGATATAAAAAAAGCGTTTGAGTTCATTC
>JAAXIL010000208.1:6016-11240 GCA_012270355.1 Psychrobacter sp. | reverse complement strand
CTGCTCAAAATCGGGCAAGCGAATGACAGATCTATCTCGTGGCGGTAATTTTAGGCGGTGTTTGCGAGCCGTGGTTGGTTTGTTAAAGCTTGGTTTATCAAGGGTTGGCTTTTTAGTAGCCCATTCACCAAAGTCTGCATCGGCTGTCTTAAGGTCAGTCTTAAAATTCACCACTTGTACGTCGTCATTTACCTGCTCGGCATTGATGACTTTATTAGCGACAGGTTCGGCTTTAAAGCCTTGGTATTGGCGTTCCATGCGACTTGGCACACTCGGTGCTTTATCTTGCTCAATCGCACAATCGTCAACATCTTCGGTCATCACATAAGGATTGATAATCGGATCAACACGCCCGACGGTGTCCACATCATTACTGGCAATTTCGGTCATGCCAGTTTGCCAATGTCGACGGCTGGGCGTGAGCAAGTAGGCAGAACCACGCAAGTCGCTCATTTGCTCAAATGTGTAACCCTTAGACAGTCCGTGTACCACATCGACGATTGCCCGTTCAGCATTGCCATAGAGCAACACATCGGCACGGCTGTCCATTAAGATGCTACGTCGTACCTTATCCGACCAATAATCGTAGTGAGCGATGCGACGCAAACTGCCTTCGATGCCCCCTAAGATAATCGGCACATCGCCATACGCTTCTCGGCACCGTTGGCAATAAACGATGGACGCACGGTCAGGGCGTTTGTCGGGGGCATTGTTGGGCGAATAGGCATCGTCCGAGCGGATCCGACGGTCGGCGGTGTAGCGGGTAATCATCGAATCCATGTTGCCCGCGGTCACGCCAAACGCATACACGGGTTTGCCAAGTGCCATAAACGCGTCTTTGCTCGTCCAGTCTGGCTGGGCGATTATGCCCACTCGGAAGCCTTGAGCTTCTAAAAGCCTGCCAATGATTGCCATACCAAAGCTGGGGTGATCAACATAAGCGTCGCCCGTGACGATAATCACGTCGCAAGCGTCCCAGCCCAATGCGTCCATTTCCGCTCGGCTGGTCGGCAAAAATGGGGCGGGCTCAAAGCAACTTGCCCAATGTTTATCGTAGTCATACAGAGGCGTTGTGCCAGATTTGAAGGCAGAGCGGGCAAAAGTTTCGGCGGACATGGTCAGGGATTTACTGCTATGATAAAGGTCGGCTATTTTAGCATGGAATGGTTAGGAACATAGACCGCATGGCGGAAACATACTTACCAATACTAAATAAAGTGATGCGTCAACATCTACTATTTATGGCAGGAATTGTCTTATTAAATTATGAGTTTAATCGAAGTGAATTGCTTGATTATATTGATACATTTACCGTGCTATTGGGTGTCTATATCGGGCTAATCATTTTTGGTGGGTTGCCCATGTTAATATACTTTTTAATCAGAAAAAAAGGTTAGGCAAATTGTACATTAGAATTTAACCTTTCCCCACAATCTGTCTATATTTCGCCAATAAATCGCCCTCACTTTCTTTATGGTTTGGGTCTTTAGGAATGCAATCAATCGGGCAAATTTGCACGCATTGCGGTTCATCAAAATGCCCGACGCATTCGGTGCATAGATCAGGCTTAATTTCGTAAATCTCTTCGCCCTCAAAAATCGCATCGTTTGGGCAAACAGGCTCACACACGTCGCAGTTGATGCACTCATCGGTAATCATTAACGCCATCTGTGTTCCCCAAACTTATCAATCAGCAAACTAAAACCTAAACCCAACCATTTGCTCGTTTTTTTGCAAAGCCATCTAACACACAGTCAGGCACAAACTTTTGCACGTCGCCATTTAACTTGGCAATTTCCCGAATCATGGTCGATGAAATAAACGAGTAATCTTGCGATGGGGTCAAAAAAACCGCTTCAAAATTGTCATCAAGCTCACGGTTCATGTTGGCAAGCTGAAACTCATATTCAAAGTCGCTCATGGCACGCAGTCCACGCAACACGGCGGTGGCATTTTGTTCTCGCATAAAATCAACCAGCAAGCCTTCAAAGCCGACTACCGACACTTGAGGTAAATCGGTGAATACGGTTTCGACCAATTCGACTCGTTCTTCAAAGCTAAACATGGGCTTTTTATGATGTCCGAGAGCGACGGCAATGACCACTTCATCAAACAGCTTGACCGCCCGTTTGATGAGGTCAACGTGACCATTGGTGATGGGGTCAAATGTGCCTGGATAGAGCACTTTGGTGTGTAGGCGTGATAGTTTGTCGGACATGGCAGATACTTAGCTCAATGAGTGGCGTTTGGAATAATGGGCATTTATAGCTACAAAACAAGGGCAAAATTGCATAGATGAATGGTAACAAATTTGCAGGCTTGGCGTAAGTCAAGATGGCGGGTTATGCTATAATTGGCGGTTCGACCAGTTAGCTGATAACTGGGAATTTAGTGCGTAGGTCGTGTTAGCTGGCTACTTTTTATTTATCGTTTAGTCAATCGTTAGCCCCATTACCATTTCCTTCATTGCCATTTAATATTTAATGATGGCAAATAGCGAGATGCGTAACACGACGCTCGACAAGTGAATAATAAAGGTGAAAACATGGCGAAAAAATCTAAAACGCCAGATAATCAAATTTGTGCCAATAAAAAAGCGTGGCACGAGTATTTTATTGAGGAAAAATTTGAAGCAGGCTTGGTGCTGGAAGGCTGGGAAGTCAAAGCCATTCGAGCGGGCAAGATGAGCATTACCGAAGCCTATGTCATTTTTCGGGGCAATGAAGCATTCTTGTTCGGTTCGCATATTCAACCGTTGATTTCCAGTTCAACGCATATCAATGCTGACCCGATTCGAACCCGTAAGTTGCTGTTGAACCGCAAGGAAATCGACAAGCTCTTTGGGGCGGTCAATCAAAAGGGCTATGCGTGTGTGCCCCTGTCGTGCTACTGGAAAAAGTCGATGGTGAAATGTCAAATCGGGCTTGCCAAAGGTAAAAAGCTACATGATAAACGCAAAACGCTTAAAGACCGTGATTGGGAACGGGATAAAGAACGGGGCTTTAAGCAACATTTGAATTGATTCAATCAACTTTAAGGGTTAATGTTTAAGACTTAATCCCTTAAACCTAAATCTCGCTCGTCACAAATCTGCTCAAACGTGGCGAGTTCTTCATCTAATAGCCTAAGCATATTCTGCACGTTCGGCAAGGTATGGCTACAAGCGGTGATGCCAAACTCAATTTTGTCCAAATAGCTGGCAAGCGTGATATTCATGGCTTGCCCATCGAACACGATGGAGGCAGGGTAGAGGGCGGTGAGTTTTGCCCCGTTCCAATACAGAGGCTTTTTTGAGCCAGGCACGTTTGAGATGATTAGATTAAACGCTTGTTTTTTGGGCAGTGCCCCTGTCACTAAATTGACCCCTTCCCACGCATAGGTGATGGCACTGTAGTTGATGACCTGAGTTTGGTTCATGCGTCCAAAACGGTTTTTGCCATTGTTCATGCTACGATGAATGGTTTTTAGCCGTGCCATCGGGTCGGGCAGGTGCGTGCCCAAATCGGCAAGCAAAAACGAGATTTGGTTGCCCGCACTGCTGTCGTCTGTTCGCAAGGAAATCGGAACGAAGGCGATAAGCGGTTCGACGGGCAGTTCGTTCATCGACAATAAATAGCGTCGCAATGCCCCTGCACACACTGCCAACACCACGTCGTTGATGCTCACGTCTAATGAATCGCTTATGCGTTCAAACCGATCTAAGTCATAAGACTGAGCCGACAAACGCCGAGAGCTGGTGATGCGTTGATTGAGAATGCTGGCGGGGGCCTGGGTGGTGCTGATAAAATCTGGCTCAACTCGTTCGATTAAAATGCGTTTGAGTTCTTTATAGACGGGCTTGATGGATTTAAGTTGATTTTTAATCAAACCACGCAAAGGGCGACGGTCGGGTAAAATTGCCTCGACTTGGTTGCGGTGTCGCATCATCAGCGACCAAAGGGGCAAACTCATCACTTCATTGGGCGACTGCGATAACGACTTTTGTACCAGTCGCATCGCGGCAACCCCATCAACCAGCGAATGATGAATCTTAAAATACATGGCAAAGCGTTCTTGGTGTCCCTCGCCTTCGGGTTCGATGCCTTCGATGATATGACATTCCCAAAGTGGACGAGCTCGGTCGAGCAGTCGACTGTGTTCTTTGGACACATACGACAACAGTTCCCGAACCCGAGCAGGCTTAGGCAAGGCAATATGACGGAAGTGATGCTCAACTTCAAAGTCTTCATCGTCCTGCCAAAATGCCATTTTCACTAACACTTGATTAAACGGAAATGTCGGCGGAACGGTGGACGACTGCATCTGATGCACCAAATCTTGCACGAAATCGTCATCGGCATGCTGAGGAATTTCGAACAAAAAAAGCCCGCCCACGTGCATAGGTTGTTTGCGATTTTCTAAAATTAAGAATAGTTGGTCAACTGCCGTCAATAACCGCATGGTGCAACAATGCCTTAGCTTAAAATGTAAAGGTAAAAGGTGACATAAAATGGACTTCAGTATAGCAAATTGGCAGACAGGCACGGCAATAGCAGACAATTATTTTTTTATCCACTATAATGGCTGATTAAGCAGATTTTTGAAGGCAACACAAGGTATAGGAAGACGGTATGACAGGCTTAAGACAAATTTTGTTGGGTGCGGGTATGTTTTTGGGCAGTGGGGTGTTGCTCTACGCCGTGGTGCAGAACATGGATCACACCGCCACGCCTGAACCAGAATTGCCCCCTGCCGAAGTGGCGGAAGCTAAGGCTGAGCCAAATGACCCGCTGACCGCCGATATCGAAACCGAAGCTCGCATTTTAGAGCAAAAACGACTGGAACGTGAAGCAAAAATCGCTGAACAAGAAGCCCGTACCGAGGCGTTTTTGTCCGAGCAAGAAGAGGCAGAACGCTTGGCGTTGCAAAAAACTCGCTTAGAGAATGAGTTGTATCGAAACAGTATGGGTGATGATGCGGACAACGCCATTGAGCCTGTCATGGATGAGCCTGCCCCCGACACGACTGCGGGGGAGTCAGGCTCGGATAGCACGACTTCAACTTTGCCAGCAACGCCTGTGGTAACCGCTCGTCCTCAGCCTACCCAAAACCAAACTACTCAAGCTCAACCTTCTGTTAGTAACACTCAACCACAATCCGCAACGCAAACTACGCCAACCGCAAAACCAGCCCAGCAAACGGTAAACCGTACCCCCAGTAAACCGCTGGATTATCAAGTGCAACG
>JAAXIL010000208.1:4830-5916 GCA_012270355.1 Psychrobacter sp. | reverse complement strand
GCTGGATTATCAAGTGCAACGTGGCGATGGATTGATTAAATTAGCACGGCAATATAACGTGCCTGTCGAAGCGTTGGCACAAGCCAACAACATGAGCACCAGTAGCAATTTACGGGTAGGGCAGTCGCTGACCATTCCATCGAGACGGCAGGTCGCTCGTCTTGAGCGAGAAGCCAAACAGGCCGAACAAGCAAGACAGGCAGCCCAAACCGCTCAGCAACGATTGCGAGAGGGTAGAAAAGCGGCAGCAAACGGCGAAGTTAAAGGTGAATTTGGTGTGCAGATCGCCTTGGCCGACAATCAAGCCAAAGCGGATGAACTCGTTAAGAAGTTGCGAGGGGCGGGTTATTCGGCAACAACCAGTGCGACCAGTCGAGGCGTGCGGGTTATCGTGGGTCCTGAAACGGGCAAACCCGCCGCATTGGCACTCAAGGACAAAATCAATGCTGACCCAAAAGTTGGTGTGAATGGGGCATGGGTGTTGTACTGGCGGTAAATGGTTAGGACCTTGAGTGTTGCCTTTTTTGGGATAAGTTTTGAAATTGAGAAAAGTTAGCTTTAATGACGTTATTTAATGTGATGAATATAGCGATGCTGGTGGGTGCTGGCATCGTTTTTTTATGGCTCGTTGTTGCCACTCGGCGTGCCAAAAAACCCAAAGCGGTGCGGGGTGATGAACTGCCCATTTGGCCCTTTGAGCGAATGCCCATCATGACTGACAGCGAAGTCCTCTTTTTTGCTAAGTTGCAAGACGCTGTACCTGAGTATCATATTTTTAGTCAAGTGCAACTATCCCGCATTATTGAGCCGAGCGAAGAGGCAGGGCGTGACCGCAGTTTTTGGTTCAATCGTATTTGCAGGCAAAGTGTCGATTATGTGGTGGTGGATAGGGATGCCCACACCACGAGGCTTGCAATATAGATGGAAGACTGGACACAGGAAAGTAAAGCCCGCCACAGCGGCGAAGAGAACAGCGGGCGCCAGAGTTAGTGCGAATGAGATCAATATGGTAGTGGCGTAGCGAGCTGCGTGCAACTGGATTGGTGGTTGAGCAGTGCAGATGGTTGTGGGATTGCTGGATTGGGG
>JAAXIL010000208.1:0-4820 GCA_012270355.1 Psychrobacter sp. | reverse complement strand
TTGCCTTCGTGGTGGTCGACTGGACACATGAAAGCGACGCCCGACGACGAGCCGACGACAAAAAAGACAAAGCCCTTGCCAGTGCTGGCATTCCGATTTTACGGTTTCATGCCGATCGAATGCCGACCAAAAATGTCATCCGTCATGATATTGAAGCGGTGATTGAGCGGTTTTATGTTTAATATCATATTGAATTTATCAATCGCAAAAATAACCAAACTCAAACACCGCAAAGTCTGTCGTCGGTTAATATGAGGTTTCTGCAAAACCAATTTTATAAGAGCGTTGTCTTGGCGTTTATTAGTCAAAATTGAGTTGCAGTGTCCAATCAGCATCAGCCAGCTTATTCCGTATTAGCTTAATCAATAAAAGCTATTTTACCTTTTTTAATAGGAAGCCAGCATGAAAACCAATATCGACCACACCGATCCTGCCAAAAACATGTGCCCGATGCATGGCAATGGCGGTGAAACGCATCTGCAACGAGGCGACGACGATGTACCTGCCTTGACCACACAGCAAGGCGTGCCCATTGCCGATAATCAAAATTCACTCAAAGCAGGACCTCGAGGACCTTCGCTTTTAGAAGATTTTATTTTGCGTGAGAAAATCAACCATTTTGACCATGAACGCATTCCCGAACGTATCGTTCACGCTCGGGGTAGTGCCGCACACGGTTATTTTGAGTTGACCGAGTCATTAGAAGACTATACCACTGCCAAAATCTTGACCGAAACGGGCAAACAAACGCCACTATTCACTCGATTTTCAACCGTCGCAGGTAACAAAGGCTCAAAAGACACGCCTCGTGATGTGCGTGGTTTTGCAGTTAAGATTTACACCGAAGAGGGCAACTGGGACATCGTGGGTAACAACATGCCCATCTTCTTTATTCAAGATGCCATTAAGTTTCCAGATTTGATTCATGCCGTAAAACCTGAGCCTGACCGGGGCTTCCCGCAAGCGGCGTCTGCTCATGATACCTTTTGGGATTTTGTATCACTATCGCCCGAAACCATGCATAACCTGATTTGGCTCATGAGTGACCGAGCCCTGCCTCGTAGCTTACGTATGATAGAAGGTTTTGGTATTCATACGTACCGCTTGATTAACGCTGAGGGCAAAAGCACGTTTGTCCGTTTCCACTGGAAGCCAAAGCTAGGTGTGCAAGGTACAACGTGGGATGAAGCGGTAAAAATTTCGGGTGCTGACCCTGACTATCATCGCCGTGATTTGTATGAAGCCATCGACGGTGGCGATTATCCTGAGTGGGAATTTGGCGTGCAGTTATTCACCGAGGAAGAAGCGGATAAATTCCCGTTTGACCACTTAGACGCAACCAAACTGATTCCTGAAGAGCTAGTGCCTGTTAAAGTAGTCGGTAAGATGGTGCTTAATCGCAACGTTGATAACTTCTTTGCTGAAACCGAGCAAGTGGCGTTTTGCCCTTCGCATTTGCCCCCCGGTGTTGATTTTAGTAATGACCCCTTGTTACAAGGGCGTTTGTTCAGCTATTTAGACACCCAGTTGTCACGCTTAGGCTCGCCAAACTTCGCTCAGATTCCAATTAACGCACCAAAATGCCCCTTCGCTAACAACCAGCAAGATGGTCATATGCAGATGCAGGTACCTAAAACCCGCACACTGTATGAGCCACAAAGTCTAGAACCAGATACACGTCCCCGTGAAGATGCTAAAAATGGCTTCCGTTCATTCGGCGAACAAATGGACGATGGCGTCAAAGGTCGTATCCGAGCGGAAAGTTTTGCGGATCATTATAGCCAGCCACGCATGTTCTACCGTAGCCAGACTGATACCGAGAAAGCACACATTGCTGCTGCCTATGCGTTTGAACTCGGCAAAGTGGGCACGGCACACGTCCGTACTCGCATGCTCGGGCATCTGGTTAACATTGACGAAGATTTGGCGAATCGGGTTGTGGAAACGCTGGGTATGCAATTACCCGAAGCTCCTAAGCCACAAGCTCCTGTGCAGGATTTAGACACATCTAAAGCAGTGCAAACCATCGGTATTTGCCCTGAAACCTTGCAAGGTCGTCTGATTGGTATTTTGGTTGCTGAAGGCTCAAGCAAGTCTGAAATTGAAAAATTTGAGCAAGCGGCAAAAAATGCAGGTGCGATGGTGAAAATCGTTGCTCCAGGCATTGAAACCGTGCTTGATGATGGCACGCGTGTGCAAGCTGCAGAGCGTTTGCCAGGGGCACCTTCGGTCTTCTTTGATGGTGTTGTCAGCATCATCATGCCAGACCAAGCGAAGAAGCTGGCTAAAAACCCAGCGGCAATTGATTGGTTTAATGATGCGTTCAATCATTGCAAAGCCATTGCCTATTGTCCTGCGACCGAAGAGCACATTTTGGGCAAAACTGTGGTTAAGATGGATGAGTTTGTCACACCACTTGACGAGCTAGACGCATTTATCAACAATGCAAAAACTCGCTTGTGGAAGCGTGAAGAGATGTAAGATTTACGCATTCATTACCAAAAAACGCTCAGTTTAGACTGGGCGTTTTTCTATTGGTTGTCACCTTCGAGGATTTGTTAAACTAACAGGTATTAAAAAGTAATAAGCGAAAAACCATGCAACCCTTACAAGATATCGTCGTGATTGATGGACACATGCAAACCATGTATATGGCGGTGTATGCCGATAAACTGTTACTACTCGATGGGGGGTGTTTGTGTGATGTCGATTTGATAATGCAAACCATCCGTGACATGGGTCGTCCCATCAGTCAGCTAAAAACCGTGGTGGTGACGCACATGCACCCCGACCATGCGGGTGGGGCAATCGAGCTTAAAAAACGCACGGAGTGTACCATTGCTTCAGCCGTCAAGCCAAAGCAGTGGTATGGCGGTGTGGCAGGACGTGTGATGTATGGGGTGGATGTGGGCTTGGCGTATTGGATGTCGAATCGGCAAAACAAACCGCTTAAAAATTTGCTATTTCCGAGAACTTTGCATCCTGACGTTGCATTAAGTGAGGGCGATGCCGTGCCCCACTTTGCTGACTGGCAGATTTTGGAGACGGCAGGGCATACGGATCGGGATTTATCGGTGTATCATGCTGATACCAAGCAGATTTATACGGCTGATTTGCTCATCAAACTACGGCATAAATACGTGTCGCCATTCCCCATATATTTGCCCGACACCTACCGAGCCTCGTTAAAAAAGGTGCGGGATTTACAGCCAGAGCAGGTGATGATGGCACATGGTGGCAAACAAGCGGTGGCAAGAGAGGTGTTTGATGACTTGATTGCCCGTTCGCCCAAGTATCCCTTGAACGCTTATGAAACCATCAAGCATAAATTGACGTGGCGGTTTCGAGGGAAACAGAAGGTGGCGGATGCGATTTAGAGTTTCTAGCTTTCAGGGATGTATTGGCTGGGGTAGATTGTAATTTAGAGGAAGGTAACAATAGAGCGTTTAAAAAAATTGCACATAAAGAAAAACCCCACCATCTGTTAAGATAGTGGGGTTTTAGGAATATGGTGGGCCGACCGCGACTCGAACGCGGGACCAATTGATTAAAAGTCAACTGCTCTACCAACTGAGCTATCGGCCCTGAGCGAGGAAACAGTCAAAGCACTGCTTTGACCCGAGCGTAAAGAAAATTTCCTTAAAGGGAAATTTTGCCAAAGCTCAACACCTCGTAAAGGTTTTGCAAACTAAAAAACCAATCAAAGTATTTTAGAAAATACGCTGAGAAGTGCTGTCCCCTCAACGTGGAAGCATATTATACGCATCAAATTTTTGATTGCAAGCCCTAATTTAAATAAATTGCTAATCCCTCGACAAGGCTTCTACGGGATTGAGGCGAGAGGCGTTGCGGGCGGGCAAAAAGCCAAATATGATGCCAATTAAGGTTGAGCAGACAAACGCCATGACGATGGCAACGGGCGAGTAAATGACGCTAAATCTATCTGAGCCGAGGCTGTTGATGCCTTCGCCAATGGCAAAGGCGAGCAGCACGCCAAGTCCGCCCCCAAGCACACACACCAAAATTGCCTCAATCAAAAATTGTCCCATGATGTCGCTTTGCCTCGCCCCCACTGCCATGCGTACGCCAATCTCGCTGGTGCGTTCGGTGACGGACACCAACATGATGTTCATCACGCCAATGCCCCCAACCAGTAGGGAAATGATGGCGATGGCGGAAATGAGGGCAGTAAGTGCCCCTGTGGTGGATTCTACGGTGTCACGAATGGCATCGGAATTACGCAGGCGAAAATCGTCCGTGCCATGCCGACTCATCATCAAGTCATGAATTGCAGTTTCGGCGACGTCTGAGGCAACGCTCGGGTCGATGCGGGCGACGAAGCGTTCGATGTAGGGTGTGCCATTGATGCGTGACATGACGGTGGTGTAGGGCAGGTAGATGGTTGGTGTGCCTGCGTCCATAAACGCATTGTCGTTTACTGCCAAAACGCCCACGATGCGAGCAGGCACGTTGCCAATCATAATGACTTCGCCAATGGGGTTGTCTTGCTTGTCGGTGTCTGCAAAAAAGGTGGTGCGGGCATCGTCGTTGATGATGGCATCTTGGGTGCGACGGGCGATGCTGTCGGCATCAAAACCTTGTCCCATTGCCAACGTTTCACCCGTGACTTGCAAATAAGCTTCGCCTACGCCACTGACGCTTGCCGATTCTTCAACGTTGCGGTATCGGACGCTGGCATTGCTGTCAAGTTGCGGGCTGACGCTGATGACATAGGGCTGGCAAGCAAACGATTCAGCGTCGGCATGGGTTAGGTTGTGGTAGTCATAACGTCGGCTTTGGTAGACCCTCTGGGAGGCGTA
>JAAXIL010000079.1 GCA_012270355.1 Psychrobacter sp. | reverse complement strand
CCTGCTTATTTAAATAACTAACTCACGATTATGACGCCCGCCATCTTGACTGCCCGTAAACATAACCTTGATTTCTTTGTGCATGACTATGAGCACGATCTATCTGCTGAGTCTTTTGGAATGGAAGCCAGCGAAAAACTGGGCATTGACCCTAAGCAGGTGTTTAAAACGCTTGTGGTGGTAGATAGTGACGGTAAATTGTATGTTGCCATCTTACCGGTCTCGCATTCACTCAGCCTCAAAAAGTGTGCCAAAGCGATGGGCGTGAAAAAGGTGAGCATGGCAGCCCCCAAGCAGGTAGAAGCCAGCACAGGCTATGTGTTGGGTGGCGTCAGTCCCCTTGGGCAAAAAAAGCGACTACCTACCGTGATTGATAGTACGGCAAAAGGCTTTGCCACCATTTATGTCAGTGCTGGCAAGCGAGGGTTGGAAATTGAGTTGTCATCGCAAGATTTAGCAAATATTTTAGATGCCAAATTTGCTAATATTTTATCTTAAAAGAGTTTCCATAACCTGAGAGTCTTAAATATTCGTCACTTTTTTTATAACACTCTAAGCCTTTTGATCCTCAAAGCTTTAGTCAAATCAACCACATCGCTACAGGTCGTTTGAAGATTGCCCACCAACAGAGGATTTACTCCTGCGGACTACGACTATCAAGCAAATCCGCATCGCCTGAGCTTTCGGCAATCTCTTCTTCCACCTTTTGCATCAATTCACGGTCGGGTCTAGCATCCAACACGTCTTCGGCATCGGCATTGCCCAGCACCTTTTTGGCACGGGCTTTGGCTTGCTGTTTTTCTTCTTGTTTTTGAGTGTCGGTTTCGATGATTTTTGCGGTGGTTACCGTGTTGTCACTACCTGCTTGGCTTTGCAGGTGTTTGATGGCATCTTCCACCTCGCTATTAAACCGCAAGCGGTAAATCGGCTCAGGCAAGCTAAAGCCTTGATTTTCTAAAGCATGTTTGGCTTCTCGAATGGCGATACTGCGGGCTTTTAAAAAGTCGGTGTTCGCCTGATTGACCCACACTTGAAACTCAAGCACGATATTGGAATCGCCCACTTGCGTGATGATGGCGATGGCTTTGGGGTCGTTTAGCACAAAGTCTAAGGCATTGATCGCATCCAGCCCTACCTTGATGGCGGCAATGGGGTCGTCGTTAGCATCCACGCCCAAATCAAAGGTAAAACGGCGTTCGGGGTTTTTGGTATAGTTTAGAATCGTGCCTTTAAATACTTCTGAGTTGGGAATGCGAAGTTGGTTGCCGTCCAGCGTCATTAAAATGGTGGCACGACTGGTGAGACGCACCACAATGCCCTCTTGCCCATTGATATTGACCTGATCTCGGGCTCGAAACGGCTGGCGAATACTTAGCATAAGTGACGAGATGTAATTTTCAATCGTGTCCTTGACGGCAAAACCGACGGCAATACCAATCACCCCCGCACCGCCAAGCAATGTGCCGATAATCGCTTCTGCCCCGATTAGACTTAATCCTAAAATCAAGCCCAAAATCACAAAGATGACCTTGATGGTTTGCGACAAAAGTTCTGCCACAAACGGGTTTGGCGTGATGCGTTGCCACAGCCCCTTACGTCTGGACAGCCACGCCCCAAACCACGCTACCCACCCAACCACCACCACCGCCACCAGCAAGAGAGGCAAAGCTTTGAGCATGGCTTTGGCTTGCGTCTGCAACCCTTGAAGCACAGGGGTAACGTTATCGCCCACGTCCAACGTGCGGTCGATGTTGTCCTCCACCGTCACCACGTCGCTGACCCGATTGGCAAGGTTGATGGCTTGCTGGGCTTTTTTTTCGTTGGGCGTTTCGCCTCGTAGTGACACCACGCCTTCATTGACGCTGACCGTGACCTTGTCCAGCCCATCAATTTCAGAAAATATGCCCGCAATACGGTCTTTGATTTCGCTGTCTTTTAGGCGGTCTGGACGAGTTTCGATGACAGTATCTTTGTCGGTAAGCTCACCTGTGCCTGTTTGTGCGTCATCGGCAGACGTATCACTAGAGTCATCGGTAGAAGCATTGCCAGACAACATGGCATCAGCGGTTAATAGTTCTTCACCGACAGCATGGGCTACTGGCATCAATAACACCGAGCCAATCGCCAGCCACAGCATAAGCATAAATTTGCTAACGCTTGGCAATAGGGGATATTGACGCATTGGTGATTACCTTTATTGTGTGGATTTGTTGGTGAGTTCGGGGTGGGGGGTCGGCTGTTCTGTTGGTGAGGAG
>JAAXIL010000001.1 GCA_012270355.1 Psychrobacter sp. | reverse complement strand
CCAGCCGAACGGTCAATCGCATGGTGCTAAATTTGGGCGGTATTGCCAACATTACTGTATTGCCAGCGGGTGAGCCACAGTCCGTTTTAGGTTTTGATACGGGACCTGCCAGCAATTTGCTGGATGCTCATTATCAGCATCACGTCAGCCAAGGTAATGTACCCAGCGATCTGGTGCAAACCGAGTTGTACGACACCGCTGGTAATTGGGCGAAAACGGGTCAGATGAATACGGCACTACTTACGCAACTGTTGACGCATCCGTATTTTGCTCTCCCCGATCACAAAAGTACAGGTCGAGAAGCCTTTCATTTATCATGGCTGACTGAACAAATCGAAGCGGTTGATGTCAGTGGTGCAAAACTGTCACCTGCCAACGTTCAAGCCACGCTCACGCAATTGACCGTACAAACGGTAGCGATGGCAATCATGCAACAAGCCAAACGATTGGACTTGGCATCGAGTAAGGTGAGTAATGATGTGATTGTTTGCGGGGGCGGGGCGTACAATTCTCATTTGATAAGACAGTTGGCGGACGGACTGCACGATTGGACGATTAAAACCAGCCAAGACTTTGGTGTTGCCCCGACGTGGATTGAAGCCATGGCATTTGCATGGCTTGCCAAACAAACCTTGATGGGTGAGGCGGGTAACTTACCTGCGGTGACAGGGGCGAGCAAAGCGGTGGTGTTGGGGCAAGTGTGTTTTGCTTAAGGCGTATTGGATAAATCAACAGGCATTCGCACACAAACCTGCAAGCCCCCCTCGGGATGGTTACGAGCCTCAACCGTGCCCCGATGCAAGCGAGCAATTCGCCCGACTATCGCTAACCCCAACCCGCTACCGCTACCATTTTGCCGAGTCCGAGCGGTTTCGCCCCGCTCAAACGGCTCTAAAATCCGAGCCAACTGGTCATCCGCCACGCCCTCACCACAGTCTCGCACACAAATCACCAATTGTTGAGGCGTGCCATTCCGCTCACCAGTTTCCGTTACCTCGTCCAATGTTTCCGCATTAACGACATTGGTAGAATTGATGCTCTCAATTTTCGCTGACAAATGAATGGGCGGTTTACCATAGCGTTGGGCGTTGACAATTAAGTTGATAATCAACCGCTTAATTGACAAAGGACGCAGTGGCACAGCAGGCAAATCGTCCGCTTCATACACAAAATCCGTGCGGGCAAATTGCACCATGATCTCTTGGAATATCGCATCCAAATCAGTCAATACAATCGGCTCATCTGACCCATCTTTCATGAACGAAATAAACTGCTCTAAAATTGCGTCCATGTCCTCAACATCATAAATCAACCCTTCTTTTAAGAACTCATCAGGCATCATTTCAGCGGTCAATCGCATTCTAGTCAGTGGCGTTCTCAAATCGTGCGAAATTCCCGCCAGCATTACCGTCCGCTCTTTTTGAGCCTGAGCGATGGTGTCAAACAAGCGATTAAACGCCATGTTTACCCGCTGAATCTCCACCGTACTCACATCGGTTGGCAATGTCGTCGCACTGCCCGTTTGAATATAAGTACGAGCCGTTTGTTCAAGCCGACGCAAAGGACGATTAAGCTGACGCACCAAAAACGCAATCGCCAATATCGTCAACAGCGGAATCCCCAGCACGAAAAATAACAGCGACAACGGACTGTACTGAGCATAAAATACCACAGGTTCACGAATCCAAAATTCAGGCGACTGTGAGTCTTGCACCCACAGCTGGGGCGTGGGCTTAAACTTAAAATAAACCGTCACCTTACGCCCTAACTGTTCCCCAATTTCCCGAGCCATAATGTCGGTAAAAAACCCAGGAATCGGTTTATCAAACACATCAGGAAACTCAGCAGGGTCATCCACCACCGCAATGTGCGTGTGCTCATCAATCCAAGCTATTATTTCTGGCTCATCTGCCCACCGCTCACGAGTGGCATTAACCAGCGTCAATTCTGACCCCAAATAACGAGCATGATTTTTCAGCTCTGGCAAATACAAACTCCGCCAAAAAAACCAAATTGCCCCCGCCACACTCACCAGCACCATCAGCATCACCAAAAATGTGGTCTGCCATGTGTTGGAATTGAGTCGGTCTCGCCAAGGTTGCATGGATTTGCCTGTTTATGATGAGAATGAAAAATAAGGGTTCGATAAGGTAATTATGATGGTGCTATTTACCACCTTATTAAATAGTTTAAACCAATATTTATACTCAGAGCGAAATTATATATGTGTCCAAGCAAAAAAAAGCCGAACTTAGCGTTCGGCTTTATTGTGTTACTCGATGATCTGAATTACAACTTACAATGATGCAATCGCCTCATTAAATACCTTACTCGGACGCATCACCTGTTTAAGAGTGTCTTCATCGGCTTGATAATATCCACCCATGTCCACTTCTTTGCCTTGCACCTCGTTCATTTGCTGGATAACGGTGTCCTCATTTGTATCAAGCTCTTTGGCAAGTGGGGCAAATTTGCTTTGTAACTCGCTATCTTCTGACTGATTGGCGAGTGCCTCTGCCCAATATTTCGCCAAATAGAAATGACTGCCTCGGTTGTCCATCTCGCCCGTGCGACGAGAAGGCGACTTGTCTTGCATCAGCATTTTTTCCACGGCGGTATCGAGGGTGTTGGCAAGCACTTGAGCTTTCGGATTGTTATCGGTTTTTGCCAAATGCTCAAGCGATGCGGCAAGGGCTAAAAACTCACCCGTTGAGTTCCAACGCAAGTGGTTTTCTTCCATCAACTGTTCAACGTGTTTTGGTGCAGAGCCCCCGGCCGCTGGCTCGAACAACCCGCCGCCTTTCATCAGCGGAACAATAGATAGCATCTTAGCACTGGTGCCAAGCTCTAAAATGGGGAATAAGTCAGTCAGATAATCCCGCAAAATGTTGCCCGTTGCCGAAATGGTATCGAATCCACGAGACACCCGCTCAAGCGTGTATCGCATGGCACGAACTTGCGACATGATTTCAATGTGAAGCCCATCGGTGTCGCACTCTTTGAGGTACATTTTCACCTTTTTGATGAGTTCGTTTTCATGCGGACGATAGGGGTCAAGCCAAAATACCACAGGCGTGTCTGATTCTCTGGCACGACGCACAGCAAGTTTTACCCAGTCTTTAATTGGGGCATCTTTCACCTGACACATACGCCAAATGTCGCCTTCTTCCACACGGCATTCCATCAGCACTTCGTCGGTGTCATTATCGACGATACGAGCCATACCTGCACTTTTGGCTTCAAAGGTTTTGTCGTGCGAGCCGTATTCCTCTGCCTTTTGTGCCATCAATCCGACGTTAGGCACGCTGCCCATCGTGGCAGGGTCAAAGTTGCCGTGCCATTTGCAGAAGTTGATCATCTCTTGATAAATGCGGGCAAAAGTGGACTCAGGCATGACCGCTTTACAGTCATATAAATTGCCGTCTGCTCCCCACATTTTACCGCCTTTGCGAATCATGGCAGGCATCGACGCATCAACAATCACGTCATTGGGCGAGTAAAAGTTGGTGATGCCTTTGGCAGAATCGACCCTGGCGAGGCGAGGGCGATGCTCTTGGCAGGCGTGTAGGTCACGTTCGACTTCTTCCCGTTTTGAGGTCGGTAATTCCCCAATTTTGTCATACAAATCCGCCATGCCATTATTGACATTAATGCCAAGTTCATCGAACAATGCACCATGTTTTTCAAACGCTTCTTTGTAGTAGATACGCACCGCATGACCAAACACAATCGGGTGCGATACCTTCATCATCGTGGCTTTGACGTGTAAAGAGAACAAAATGTCTGCCTCTTTGCAGTCTTGCATTTCCCGCTCATAAAACTCAAGCAACGCATCTTTGCTCATAAACATGAGGTCGATGACTTCTTTGTCTTGCAAGGCAATTTCAGGCTTAAGCACATCGGTTTCGCCACTGTCTCGCTTGATTTCCATGCGGACGTTACGGGCTTTATCGAGCGTCATCGACTGCTCACCATGATAAAAGTCACCTTCGTGCATGTGCGACACATGCGTTTTTGACCACTGTTTCCATTCACCCATGTCATGCGGGTGTTTTTTGGCGTAGGTTTTTACTGCTTTGGGGGCACGGCGGTCTGAGTTGCCTTCACGAAGCACAGGATTCACCGCACTGCCCAACGCCTTGCCGTAGCGTTTGCGAATGTCTTTTTCTTCATCGGTTTCGGGGTTGTCAGGGAATTCAGGCAGGTCGTAGCCTTTATTTTGTAGCTCTTCGATGACTTCTTTTAACTGTTGCACTGACGCACTGATATTTGGCAATTTAATGATATTAGCGTTCGGATCTTGCGTCAGTTTGCCCAGCTCGGCAAGCGTGTCAGGCACTTGCTGATCGGCAGGCAAGCGGTCGGAAAAGTGGGACAGCACCCGAGAGGCAAGCGCAATGTCTGCCGTGTCCACATCGATATCGGCGGTCTTGGCAAAAGAGTTGACCACGGGCAGCAGCGACATGGTTGCAAGATAAGGGGCTTCGTCGGTTTTGGTATAAATAATTTTTGCCATGTGTAATGTCCTTTTTTTAGAGTATCGATATGTCTGACGCTGTCGTAATAAAAAGTTATAAGTTGACAACATTTTGATTATAACATTGCTGGCAAAGTTGCGTCAGGCTTGACCGCCTTCGCTTACATTTTAGGAACACCCTTCTACCAGATAGATGGCTTCAGGCTCGCTAATATCGATGCTATTCAGCGTGCCTGTCAACTTGCTTTTGTTCTCATCTGTCCATGCATTTGATGCAATATCCGTTTGCCCAAGCGACTGCTCCTCTTTAAATTTATATTTAATTTGTAGGGGCGTGGTTTGGTTGTATTTTTTGGCGTTTTCTGTCTCAACAGTCTGTACCGAGGTGGTTTTTTCGGAGACGATTTCTTCAGAGATCGTTTCTTGCTCGGTGGCTTCCTGAGAAACAGCTTCTTACTTAGGTTGGTTGCACCCGTTTAACACCAAAGGCAGAGTTAAGGCGAATACACAGCGGGATAAAGAAATAGGATTAATTAACAGATCTCATCAACTGGCATCTTTAATGATAAAAAATGGGTCAAAAAATACCGTGCACGCTCGATCAAAACTGATCCCATCGTGTTTATCAAGTTTCGATTCAGCTTTGTCGGTGTCCCAAACGAACTCGATGCCATTTAATTCATAATTTACGTTCGTGCAGATGATTATAACCCACTGATGATAAGAATTGTATGGACAAAGTAAATACGAAAAGTTAGATACATAAACACCATGACCCAAACCTTATCTCATGCCCTCACCAATGACACCAACTGGCAAACCCTCGCTAACTGGCAATCGCCCGATACGCCGTTTATGCAGTTTGAATTTTGGCGGGCTCTCGCCGACACAAAGGCGATTGGGCAAGACGCTGGCTGGTTGCCGTTATACGTCTTAGCGATTGATGATACGTCAAACAAAATCCTTGCGGTCATGCCTGTATTTGTCAAAGGGCATCACCAAGGCGAATATGTGTTTGATTATGCGTGGGCAGAGGCGTTTCATCGTTATGGCGTGGATTATTATCCTCGTCTTGTCACCAGCGTGCCGTATACACCCGTGACGGGTCAGCGGATTTGGCTCGCTGAGGGTGTCAGTCTAACCAATACCATTTGGCAAACCTTGCTCGCTGGCGTGGACGATTTAGCCAAACAAATTAACGCTTCAAGCTGGCATGGCTTGTTTATGCCCGACGACACGGCAAAAATAGCGACGGCATCCGTTACAGCAGACACCGAGCCTAAAACCCAGCCCAAAACAATGCAACGTCAAGGTTGCCAGTTTATTTGGCACAATCAAAACCTCACCAATGATGGCAAACCCTTTGCGGGTTTTGACGACTTTCTAGCCACGCTTACCGCCCGCAAACGAAAAAACATTCGCCAAGAACGTAAAAAAATCCCCAAACAAAACCTCACCTGCCGAATTAAAACAGGCGAGAATATTACCGATGACGATTGGCAGGCGTTTTACCACTGCTATGCCATGACCTATGCAGTGCGAGGGCAAAACCCGTATTTATCGCCCGACTTTTTTACGCAAGTTGGCAAAACCATGCCCAATCATCTTATGCTGGCTCAAGGATTGGAACTGATAGACGGTCATGAAGAAATCGTTGCCAGTAGTTTGTTTTTTTATGACGACCCAAGCACGTCTGATGCCACGCTTTATGGTCGCTATTGGGGCTCAATCAATGAGTATGACAGCCTACATTTTGAGCTGTGCTATTATCAAGGCATCGAATTTGCCATCGCTCAAGGGTTGCAACACTTTGACCCCGGCACGCAAGGCGAGCATAAGCTGATACGGGGATTTGTGCCGCATAAAACCCACTCGCTACACCGCATTTATGACGAAAGATTTGAGCCAGCGATTAGCGATTTTTGTGAACAAGACCGAGAGCGGATGCAGGCATATCGAGAGGAGGCTCATAGCGTTTTGCCATTTAATGTGGATAATATGCCCGTCTTTGATGAGTAGGTTTGATGAATAGTTATGGGGTCAGTTTAAGATTGGGACAAGAAGTGATATGCATTGATTCAAAGATTTGAATTGCTATCCTTCAAATCACTGTCATTAAACCGCTGTCATTGAAGTTCAACGCATAAACGCCTAGACTGATAAAAATACCAGTAAAACGGATAAAAATATGACAACCAAACAAAAACCAAATACTAAAGTTAATTCAAACGACGCCTTTGCTAAACTTGCCTTAGTGTCGGCACTTGGGGCGGGCGTGGCATGGCTTGCCAATCGTTATTTGGATACGGTAGAAGCGGACATTGCTCGCCAAAATGAAGCATTGGATAAAAAAGGTGTAGGTCAACCTGCCTCGCAGACCTCAGACAACCAGTCGCAGAATAAAAACAATGATGCTGGAAATTCTGCCAGCTCGCTTAAAGACAGCGTGACGACAAGCCTCACAGGTATGATTAACAAAACACTGGCTAGCCAAGGCAAACCCGAAATTCAAACGCTCAAACCGCAAGAAATGAAAGGCACAGTGGTGCATACGTTTGAAGAATTTAGTTTCACCAACGAGGCTGGCGTGGGCTATCATGTGTTTGACCCAAACGACGTATTGGCAAGCATGGCAAAAGACCGAGGTGTGTTTGATACGCATTACACCTTAAATCGAGTACGAATCAAAGGCATCGTCAGTGGCGTGGGTAATTATGGACACATGGGGCGGTTTGAAAGGCAATTAACGGTTGTGCCGTTGTAACATTGCGATTTGATTGCCAGCTTTATGCTAAATTAAACCTTAATTTCTCAACTTATACCATCACAAGGAACGTGTTATGGCGACCATCTTTAGCGAAACCACTTACCGCATTCAGCGGGACAACTGCCAAGCGGTGCTGATTGACGTGCAAGGCAAATTGTTTAGCCACATTTATCGTCGTGCTGACATTCAAGCCAAACTGATTCAGCTCATTCAAGGCTTGCAAGCACTAGACATTCCCATTTTGGTTGCCGAGCAATATAAGGAAAAGTTAGGCGACACAGTCGACGAACTAAAAGCCGTGCTGACGGATAACACGCCATTTATCGACAAAACGACGTTTAGCGTGTGTGATTATGATGAGGCGTGGAACCATATTGCACAGCAAAACCGTCAATCGGTGTTGGTGTTTGGCATTGAAACGCACGTTTGCGTCATGCAAACGGTGCTCGATTTGCTCGATAACAGCATGCAACCTGTGGTGATTGCCGATGCGACAGGGTCACGAGATGCCTATGACCGTCGGCAAGGCATACGCCGAATGCGTCGAGCAGGGGCGGTCATTACCACGACTGAAGCCATTTTGTTTGAGCTTTGCCGAGACAGTAAAGACCCTGCGTTTAAGACGATTAGCAATTTGGTAAAGTAGCACAAATGGCAGACATGATAACCTCTAAAAATGTATCGCCCATCATACCCACAACCCAAACAGTTCCGATGCCTGAGGTGACTCAGTTTCTATTGGAATTGGACGCTCTTAAGCGTGTTGATCGTAAAAGCTATGTGCCTCAGACAGGACGACGGGAAAACTCTGCGGAACATTTTGCTTTCAGGAATGAAGTCACGTATCAACAAATACAGAATACCGCCACTGGCAAAGGTCATTAAATAAGCAGTTAAATCGGGGTGATTTTGCAACAGCAGATGACCAGCGACTGCCGATATGACCCCAAAAAAACTTAATACAAAAAAGATGCCCAACACTTTGTTTGGGTTCCAGCCACTGGTTGCCAAACCACGAAACGCATTAAAAGCTTCGGGCAAGTTTGTCGCCCAGTAAACACTGCCAGCAAAGTCGCCATCTTACCTTTCGCTTTTGCCAATTGTATATCAATCAGCATAAACAAAATGGTGCCTGCCACGAACGCAATGATGATGCCAAGCAGACTTAACTCATGCAAACCCTTGGGAATGAGCACCAATGCTATGGCAGATAATATGATGCCTATCCCAAACGACATCATCGTATGCACCACCTGAAATTTAACGGGCGTATCGGGCATATGATGGTCAAAAAATTTGGCGAGCAATCCGCCAATAAACACAGTGATACCAGTGAAAAATGAGAACAGTAACAATTGGACGGGCAAAACAGTTTTCTAAAGTGACTTGAATATGATGGGAAGGTTAAAGGTTGGATAGCAAGACAATTTACACGTTTATTTATTTCGCCATGCCAATCAACTCGCCCATTTTTACCACCGACCCATGCCCCAAGTCTGACTGCCATGTCACGCCAGCACGTTTTGGCATTATGACGATGGCGGTTGAACCGAGATAGAACCGCCCCAACTCCTCGCCTTTTTTAAGCGTCATGTCATGAGTTTGGGTCTGAATGTTGTTGGAACGGCTTATTTTGCCCGTTGCCACCGTTTCAATCCCCGCCACAATCATTGCCCCGACCAGTACCACCGCACAGTTGCCGTAATCGGTATCAAATACGCATACCAAGCGTTCATTGCGAGCAAATAAGTCGGGCACATTTTGGGCGGTCACATCATTGACCGAAAACAGCTCGCCTGGCACATAGCGAGTTTCAATCAACGTGCCCGTAAACGGCATGTGCACCCGATGATAATTGCTTGGGGCAAGATAGACAGTAGCGAAACTTCCCCCTTCATAGTTCACCGTTTCGCTGGCGTAATCCTTGGTAATGGGGCTGGCGAGCAAGCCTTTCAAATCATAAGTTTTGCCTTTGGCTTGAAGCAGTTGACCACGGCTAATCTGTCCGATTTGCGACACCGTGCCATCAGCAGGACAAACAATGCCGTTTGTCGTGTCGTCAATCGGGCGAGCATTGTCGCCAAGCTCTCGAGTGAAAAAATCGTTAAAGCTGGCATAATCGTCCAAACTTTGGCGGGCGTATTCGTCTAAGGTGATGCCGTAAGCTTTGGCAAACGTCTGCACAAAGGCTTTTTTGACCAGTGGATTTTGACTGCTGGCAAGCTGTCCTGCTACTTCGCTGAGTTTTTGCTGTGGCACAAAATGTTGAGCAGTGGTGAACAATTTGTCGGGGGTGAGGTTGGCTTTGAGTTCTTGAATGAGGCTCATGGTCGGCTCGTTAAGGTGATGTCATTTGTTGTTGATTAAATGGTAGCATATCCCCCATTTATTTTTGTAAGGACTTCTTTATCATGAAAGCACTTATACAGCGGGTTAAAAACGCCAGTGTAACTGTGGACGGGCAAACCATCGGACACATTGATGCAGGCGTATTGGCATACATCGGCATTGGGCATGGCGATGATTTGGCAACCGCCAAAAAATTGATTGATAAAATTCTTGGCTATCGCATTTTTGCCAATGAGCACGGCAAGTTGGACTTAAACGTTCAGCAAGTTGGGGGCGGATTACTGTTGGTGTCACAATTTACACTCATGGCTCGCACCGACAAAGGTCGTCGCCCTGACTTCACCGATGCCATGCCCCCCGATGATGCCAAAGCTTTGTTTGCTGAGTTGGTCGATTATGCCGAGAGCCAATACGCCGAGTATGGACAAGTTGCGACGGGTGAATTTGGGGCAAATATGCAAGTGTCGGCGGTGAACGATGGACCGTTAAGTTTTTTGTTGGAAGTATAGGTATAAAAAAGCCCATATCTTTTCGATATGGGCTAAATATCAAGCAACGTCTAACCAAGACTATGCAGGAATCACTTTATCCAACACGGTCTTAAAGCGTTCAACCGCTCCGTCCACATCTTTGAGTTTGTCGATGCCAAACAGCCCGATGCGGAAGGTTTTGAAGTTGTCAGGCTCGCCCACTTGCAACGGTACGCCTGCCGCAATTTGCATGCCATTTTCGGCAAAGGCTTTGCCCTTATGAATGGCGTCGTCTGAGGTGTAGCATACCACCACGCCTGGGGCTTGCCAGCCTTCGCTTGCCACCGATTGCACGCCTCTGTCCTCAAGCAAGTCTCGCACCCGATTGCCGAGCTCCCACTGTGCGTCTTTGGCGTTGTCGTAGCCGAACTCTTTGGCTTCCATGACCACGTCACGGAACTGACGTAAGCCATCGGTCGGCATGGTCGCATGGTAGGCGTGTCCGCCATTTTCATACGCTTGCATGATGGTAAGCCATTGTTTGAGGTCAAGGCTAAAGCTGTCAGACTCGGTGTTTTGCACCTTGTCTAATGCTTTTTCGCTCATCATGCCCACACCTGCACATGGCGTGCACCTCCAGCCTTTTTCCGGGGAAGATACCACCACATCAATGCCAAGCTCTTTCATGTCTAGCCACGCACACCCCGAGGCGATGCTATCAATCACCAGCAATCCGCCCACGCTGTGCGTCGCCTCACTCATGGCTTTGATATAGTCATCAGACAAAATCATGCCAGCTGAAGTTTCGACGTGCGGGGCGAATACGACAGCAGGTTTTTTGTCTTTGATGGTCGCTACCACCTCGTCAATATCGGCAGGGGCAAAGGGGTTGGGGGCATCTGCCATGCCTTCTTCCACCTGTTGGGCGTTCATCACCGTAACGGACTTGGCAATCTTGCCTTTATCCAAAATCTGGCTCCAACGATAGCTAAACCAGCCGTTACGCACCACGACGCAATCTTCATCACGGGCAAGCTGGCGAGCCACCGCCTCCATACCGCAAGTGCCTGAACCCGGAATAATGGCAACGGCTTCGGCGTTATACACGGCTTTCATCTCACGGCTTAGGTCTTGCATGACTTGCTGAAACACTTGTGCCATGTGGTTTAGGGCACGGTCGGTATAAACAACAGAGTATTCAAGCAAGCCATCGGGATCAACGGTGTTTAATAATGCGGGCATAATGATTCTCACAAGTTAGATAAATAAAGTTTGGTTAAATAGGGTTTGTTTAATGGGTTATGAATTGTAGCATGGGTAGGGGTGACTTACATTTATTAAGTG
>JAAXIL010000045.1 GCA_012270355.1 Psychrobacter sp. | reverse complement strand
CCTTGCGTAGCTAAAAACGTTCTATGAATGTTTTCTTAACGCTTAAAAGCCCCGCAAACGCCCTTTAAGGCGTTTACGGCTCGAAGCTAACGAAGCAGTGCTTCGTTTTAACGCTTCTCGGGGTGGTTAGCTCAGTTGGTAGAGCGTCTGCCTTACACGCAGAATGTCGGCGGTTCGAACCCGTCACCACCCACCACTTATTAGCCAGTGGAAAAAGACGCTAAGATGACCTAAGCAGCGGTAGTTCAGTTGGTTAGAATACCGGCCTGTCACGCCGGGGGTCGCGGGTTCGAGTCCCGTCCGCTGCGCCATATTTAAAACTTATGATATTAGCAAAGTTTCACCCGACTACATAATTTAAGTAGTCGGGTTTTTTTGTGGCTGGAGGTTAGGTTGTGTAAAGGTTTGCGAGGATTAAGGTTCTTTAGGTTGTGGTGTATCTTACCGACTTTTAGACACTTAAACACATGAATTCTATTTAGAATTATCATACTAACATTTTAGTAAAACTACGGTGATCAACGCTCGGTGACACTTTTTATAGACTGGGGTGACCATTTTGTGACCAAGATTAGACTGTCTTAAAGCCCTCTACTCACTTACAAACGCAATGTTAGTCATCCCAGCTGTACTAGCCACTGCTAACACTTGGGCCACTGTGTCATATCTGCCGTCTTTGTCGGCTCGCAAGCGGATGGTTGGTTGTGTAGCATTGGGCGGTATAGAGTTTGCCGTGTCTGTCATGCGGTCTTCTAATTCGTCGATGCTGATTGGCTCATCATCCCAAAATATGCCTGCATCTTTATCAATGCTAATTTGAATGGACTCTGGCGGGGCATCAGTCACCTGTGCCGAGGTTTTGGGGAGCTGCAAAGGCACGGTAGGGTTGAGCACGGTCGCCGTCACCAAAAAAATAATCATCAATACCAACATGATGTCAATGAGCGGAATGAGGTTAATCTCATTCATCGCTTGCATGTCATCTTCACCTAACTTAAACGCCATGTCCACTCCCCTATTTAATTCATCTGTTCATGCGTTTTTGGTTGATCTTGCACGGTGGCTAATACGCCATAGGCGGTGTCATTAGCAAGGTGCATTCCCGAACGATTGAGGCGAGTGGCAATGTTATATAAAATCACCGCAGGAATAGCGACTGCCAACCCTAAACCTGTCATGATTAGTGCTTCACCAACAGGTCCTGCCACTTGACCCAAACCGGCTTGCCCCGTTTGTCCGATGCTGTGCAAGGCATGAAAGATACCCCACACCGTGCCGAATAAACCGATAAAGGGGGCAATAGCAGCGGTTGTGCCGAGCACCGCCAGTCCTCGCTCACTACGGTGACGGAGTCTGCCAATGCGTTGTAATAAATGCTGTTCGGTTGCCTCACGTCCGATGCCCTGTGGAAGGTTGGCGGTGAGCAAGTCGTCAGCGTTATTTTTGAGTTTGACGCTGTCGATAATGCGGATGATGCCCGCAATCCAAGAAGCAATCGATAGGGCAAACAATGCGAAAAACAGGGTTTTGGTCACCCAGTCGGTGTATTGCCAGTATTCGGTAAATTCCATACGTGGTTCCTAAATCAGTTTCAAAGCTGCTAATTATGCTAACTTTCGTTAAATGACGGGTAGTTAATTTGGGTTTGATAAAGGCTAAGTTGAAGCATTTGTTTATGGCACAACATAGTCAATCGGTAACGTAACCACGCCCACAACAGGTACGCCGTTTTGCTTAACCGGATTCAATTTGCCTCGTTTAACTTGTTGCCCAGAAGCTCGATCAAGTATGTTATTACCAGACGATCTAGCCACTGTCGCACTGTCGATGCCACCTTGCTTGTTAACTCGCAATTTAAGCTTTACCGTAAAACGGTCACCAGGTCTGGCACGACGGGCGGCTCGCTCAGGAAATGCGAACGATGGCTTGCGTTGCCAACTGGCTTGTCCCGCTGAAAAAGTCACGGGTTCATTGCTTTTGGCTTCTGGTTCTGCTCGTCGTTTGGCTTCTTCGGCTTCCCGCTCTCTAGCTTCTCTTTCAGCTTGCTCTCTCGCCTCACGTTCGGCACGCTCTCGTGCTTCTCGCTCTTGTGCCTCTCGTTGTTGTTTTTCCTGTTCAAGCCTTTCACGCTCAATGCGTTCTCTTTCTAGCCGTTCTTTTTCCAAACGCTCTTGATCCAAGCGGGCTTGACGTTCACGCTCAAGCCGTTGTTGCTCAATTTCCCATTGCTGTTGTTGCTGATTTGTGGAATTAGTAG
>JAAXIL010000062.1 GCA_012270355.1 Psychrobacter sp. | reverse complement strand
TTACAGTGAGGCCCAAGGCTCACACGCGTCCTCACGGACACCATTTGCCTCAGCGGCATCGCCCCCAGAGTTGCCCGTTGGCCTACCCGGCGTTTTGAGGTCTTTGTAATGGTTAAAGTGGTACTCAAGCTGATTGATAAGCTGTTTTGGCAAGTCATCTAAGCTATTATAAGCATTGCCAGTTGAACGGTCGTCGGCGGGCACCACCACAATTTTATCGTCAACTTCGTTATCATCAGTAAATATCATCACGCCAATGACTTTGTCTTTTAGGAATATACCCGTGGTCAATGGCTCATCAGTGAGGATCCACGCATCCAGTTCGTCACAGTCCTCATCTAAAGTTTGTGGAATAAAACCATAGTTGCAAGGTTTAGCAAAAATAGCAGGCTCAACACGATCCAGCTCAAACACTGCCAATTCACGATTCCATTCAATTTTGTGATTGCTACCCGTAGGGATTTCAACTACGACGTTGATTTCACCGCCGTCCACGTCGCCTGCATCTAAAATTTTATTAAAATCTGCCATAAAAAGTCCTATTGTATTGTTAAATGTAAGATGGGTTTGAAATGAGCAAAGATTATAACAAGTTTTGGCAAAATAGACATGGGCTCTTTTGAAAAGTTAACAAAGCAGTTATGAGTGCGAAGGTAAGCATTGCACCGCCACGCAATATCCTTTATTAATCGTGAGGAGTAGGTCTTCTTTTGAAACATCATCAATTTGTCCATCTTTCCATAAAATCCATCGAGCAAATCGAACAGACTTGACGTTTTGTTGCTTTGCCATTGTCATAATTGCATCGACAGATTTTCCGATAAATAGCGAATCTAAAATTGAATGTCTGTATAAGCCAAAGGTCTTAGTAAAATGCGTGGCTTCGTTTTGCCACGGATGAAAAAAAGGTGACGTTTTTGTTAGCATGATTACTCGCTTTTGGTAGGTTAAAGTGATTATCAGCAGTAATCTAAAGCTTTAATCAGAATTGCAGATGCAAAGTTGATGAAAAAATGATGAAATAAAGAGAAGTTAAATTAAGGACAACTTATGAGCGGACACAGTGGATACATTTTGGCACTGGATCAAGGCACAACCTCTAGCCGAGCCATCATTTATGACGACAAAGGACAGGTGGTGCAAATCGCCCAGCAAGCCACTACCTTGCTGACACCAAAAGCAGGCTTTGTTGAGCAAGATGCTGAGCAAATTTGGCAAACTCAAATCAGCTGTGCATTTGATGCCATCAGCACGGCAGGACTGCTTGCCACTGATATTACCAGCATCGGCATCACCAATCAGCGAGAAACCATCATCGTATGGGATAAGGCAACGGGCAAACCGCTTGCCCCCGCCATTATCTGGCAAGACCGTCGTAGCGAAAGCTGGTGTAAGGATTTACGCCAGCAAGCTGTGCCCGCCAAACACGTGACGGACTCGGTGCGGGATATGCAGTCGCACATTGCGTCTATCACGGGGTTGCGGATTGACCCGTATTTTAGTGCGGGCAAGATCGTATGTTTATGGGATAACATGCCTCTGCGTGGAGAGCGGGCGGAGTCAGGCGAGATTTGTTTTGGTACGGTGGACAGTTGGCTGATTTTTAAGCTGACAGGTGGCGAACACGTGACCGATGTGACCAATGCCTCACGCACTTTGCTCTATGACATCCATAAACGCAAATGGTCGAGTAGGCTTTGTGAACAATTTAATATTCCATCTGATATTTTGCCCAAAGTCATGGCAAGTGATGCCGATTTTGGCAAAACCAAAAAGGGGTTGTTTGCCAAACAAATCCCGATACAAGCGGTCTTAGGTTACCAGCAAGCCTCTTTATGTGGGCAAGACTGTTTACAAACAGGCATGGCAAAAAACACTTATGGCACGGGATGTTTTATGCTGATGAATATCGGGGAAGAACCTCGCACCAGCCAGCATCACCTATTGACTACCATTGCATGGCAACAAAAGTCTGCCAAAAAAACTCAATCTGACACCCCAAAACTTGAGGGCATTAAAACATCAAATTCACTCGGTAAATGGATGCAATCGGGCAAACGCGTATTGCCAAATCAACTGTCAGCAAAATTACCTGCCCAGCGAGAAACAACGTATGCTCTAGAGGGTAGCGTGTTTATGGCGGGAGCCATCGTGCAATGGCTTCGGGACAATTTGGGCTTGTTTGAACGCTCGCAAGACGTGGAAACTTTGGCAAAGTCAGTACATGATAGTGATTCTGTGGTGCTGGTGCCTGCCTTTACGGG
>JAAXIL010000015.1 GCA_012270355.1 Psychrobacter sp. | reverse complement strand
GCACCTGAAAATATCCGTGAGCAAGTATCGGCAGGGGCGACGGCGATGGTGCGATTGATGCTGGCACATAATGGTATCGACCGCAGTGATGAGGAGATAGCCGATTTACGCCAAGCGTTTTTGGACACTTATGAAGCGGATATTTGCGTGGACAGTAGTGTGTTTGCAGGGCTGGATAAGGCACTGCAAGACATTGAAGCTAAAGGCACGCCTTGGGGTATCGTCACCAATAAGCCCCGCTATTTGGCAGAGCAACTTCTAAAAAAGCTAAATTTAAGCGAGCGATGCACGGTGTTGGTTTGCCCTGATGACGTGCGTAATACCAAGCCCGACCCTGAGCCCATGTATCTGGCAATGGAAAAGTTGGGGTTACCTCGAGGTATTGCAGGCAGTGTGATTTATGTTGGTGACCACAAACGGGACATTGATGCAGGCAACCGAGCAGGCATGATTACCATATTGGCAAGCTATGGCTACTTACCCCCTGAAGACAAAGACGACCTTGCAAACTGGGGAGCGGATTATATCGCCGACACCCCTGATGAATTGGTTAAGTTGCTGAAGTCTAAGCAATTCGATTATCTGTAATTATTATGACCACCACCCCCCCTAACTCACTGACCCACGACCAAATCCGCAATTTCTCGCCATCGCCAAACTGTCTTGACGGTAAAACTATTTTAGTGACCGGGGCAGGTGATGGCATTGGACAAGAAGTTGCCATGACCTATGTCAAATATGGGGCGACCGTGTTGCTACTTGGTAGAACAACCAGCAAACTTGAGACCGTGTCGGACGACATTACGCAGGCAGGTGGACAACCGCCAGCGGTCATTACGATGGATTTAGAAACCGCCAGTCAAGCCGAGATGCAAGATTTAGCGAGCCGTATCGAGCAAGATTACGGCAAAATAGACGGACTGCTACACAACGCTGGCATTTTAGGCGACATCACGCCCCTTGCTGAATATGATTTGTCCACGTTTGAACGGGTGATGCGGATTAACTTCACGTCTAATTTTATGCTAACCCAAGCCTTGCTACCACTTCTTAAACGCTCGGACAATGGGTCTGTGATTTTTACGACCAGTTCGGTTGGGTCAAAACCTCGGGCCTTGTGGGGGGCATATGCATTGTCTAAACAAGGTGTAGAAGGCATGAGCGAGATTTTTACGCAGGAAACGGCTAAAACTACCGAGAATAAGGACACAAACTTACGCTTTAATTGCATTAACCCTGGGGGAACACGCACTGATATGCGAGCCAAAGCCTACCCTGACGAAAATCCGTCAAGGCTAAAAACGCCTGCCGACATTATGGCAGGTTATGTCTGTTTGATGAGCGATGCCAGTATTGACGTGCGAGGACAAGTGGTAGATTTACAACCGAAATGAAGCAAATAAGGATAACAAACGCTATCCGCCACCGCCAATCATGCCCACCGCTTTATTAAACACAAAATACAGCGTCGCCAAATTCAGCAAGAACGCCCCGATCAGCACATAACCATCTTTACTGATCAGTCCAATCGCAAACAGTACCACCGACAAGGCAGGAATCATCACCGCAAAAGGCACGAGTTCAAGTGGCATCATCGATACGCCTGCCACAATACACACCAATGCCACCGCTTTTTTGCCCATGCTCGATGACAATTTTTCGATGCGAGGTCGGGTCACCTTATCGATTTTTTCAGTGACTTTACTGGCGTATTTTACCCCTTTTTCGAGCTTCTCTTCTTCAAAGCTGATTTTGTTGACAAAATTTGGCATCCAAGGGTGTTCTTTGCCCATTAGCATTTGCACACTTAAAATAACAATCAACGCACCGCACACCGTTGGCACACCAGGAATGCCCCCTGTCGGCATGACGGCAATTAACGCAGGGGCGAACAGCAAAGGTCCAAAGCCTCGTGATTCAAGGTTATCCATCACATCGCCGATGCTTAACTTGCCGTCATTGTCTTGTGCCTCTTCAGGAATCATGCACTCTAGAACATGGGTCAAATCTTCATCTTCGAAAGACGCAGTCTCGCAATCATCGGGGCGATTGTCTTCGGTCTGAGTGTCGTTTTGGCTTGGGCGAGAACGCATAGAAGTTGTCATGGTGTTCACTTATCAGTGTTTACTTATCTGTTGGATAGGGAAAGTTTTTTGGTATTTTTATTCTTCATCGGGCACAAACACATAGCCCACGCCCCACACGGTCTGAATGTAGCGGGCTTGCGTGGGATTATCTTCAATCAAGCGACGCAAACGGGACACCTGCAGGTCGATTGAGCGT
>JAAXIL010000192.1 GCA_012270355.1 Psychrobacter sp. | reverse complement strand
CCGTGAAGGTGGACGTACAGTAGGTGCTGGCGTTGTGTCTAATGTGAAAGACTAAAATAAGCCTAACCGCTCGCCTCGCTAGGTTTAACTAAACAAAGCGAGGCAAACTAAAGCATTTTAAAGACTGTACTTAATTGAGGTTTGAATGCATATTCAATGCGAATCAAACACCAATTATATTCTAATCTTGAAATGCTGTTAGAATAAGCAACCGTGCCCTAGGGTGCGGTTTTTTTTGTGGATTTTGGTGATGACTTAATGCAATGGTTGCATTTTTATAAATGTTAAGTATAATATCCCACCTTAACTTTTAGGCGATTGGCTCAATTGGTAGAGCATCGGTTTCCAAAACCGAGGGTTGGGGGTTCGAGTCCCTCATCGCCTGCCATCTTTTGCATGATGCAATCTGTCGTTTCAATAGGTTTTTCCGTTTTTATCCCTTTTTTATTTTCCAGAGTGTGATTGGTTATGAGTACACAACAAGATGACCGTGAGCAGGAAAAACTGGATAAAAAGTTAGCGGATGCCAAGCAATCAGCTCGGCAACTGTTAGGTAAGTCCCGTCGCACTACCGTTAGTGCGAGTGGACAGACCGCCATTGAAACGGCAAAAAGTTATACTGCCAAAGATATGGTTCTTTGGCTCATTGCCATTGTGGCATTGATTGCAACCACGCTAGTGAATTCGCAATTACCTGGAATTTGGCAACCTGCCAACGACGTTTGGGTGCGAATTGGTATTGTGATCGCATTGATTGTGTTTGCTATCGGTTGCTTGGCGTTTACCAATCAAGGCAAAGGCTTTAAAACCTTGCTGAGTGATGCTGGGGTAGAGCTTAGACGTGTGACGTGGCCCACTAAAAGTGAAACGTTTCAATACACTTGGCAGGTCTTATTAGTAATCGGTATCGTGGCAGTCATCGTCTGGGTGCTTGATAACATTTTTAATCGACTGGTTGGTATATTTATTGGTTAAAAATTTCGCGATTAGCAAGGCTTAAATAGTTTAGATTTTAAAAAGTTTTAAAGATACTAAAAATTTGTTTTATCAGTATGGTTTAGCTGATGATAATTAGGGTTAGGAGATAGATAATGCGTTGGTATATTGTGCAAGCATTTTCGGGTTACGAAAAACAAGTCCAACGTTATTTGACTGACCGCATCAACCGCAGTGAGCATGCGGATAAATTTGGCGAAGTATTGGTGCCGACAGAAGAAGTCGTCGAAATGAAAGACGGCAAAAAGCGTAAATCGGAACGCAAATTCTTTCCAGGTTATGTGCTCATTGAGATGGAAATGACAGATGACACTTGGCACATCGTCAAGGATTGTCCAAAGATTACCGGCTTTATTGGCGGGACGCCTGAAAGTCCTGCCCCTATTACTCAAGTGGAAGCGGATCGCATTTTGAACCGCCTTAAAAGTGGCGAAGAAGCACCGAGACCCAAGACATTATTTGAGCCAGGTGAAGAAGTATTGGTCATTGATGGACCATTTACCGACTTTAAAGGGTTGGTTGAAAAAGTGGATTACGAAAAATCCAAGCTACAACTGACCGTGAATGTATTTAATCGACCGACTCAGGTTGAACTGGAGTTTAGCAAGGTTGAAAAACTAAGCTAAGCATTTTATAACAGGGGAGCTAAGTCAACCTATTTATAATAGGTGAGATAAGGCGTTAGTACCCACACAGGAGATCGTCTCATGGCAAAGAAGATTGATGGCTACATCAAGCTACAAGTGCCCGCTGGCAAAGCAAATCCTTCACCACCAATTGGTCCTGCATTGGGTCAAAAAGGGGTGAACATCATGGCATTCTGTAAAGAGTTTAATGCTGCCACATCAAGCATGGAACCTGGTCTGCCCATTCCGACCGAAATTACTGTATTTAACGACAAGTCGTTTACCTTCATCATGAAGTCGCCACCAGCGGCGTTCTTGCTTCGTAAGGCGGCAGGTATCGCTAAAGGTTCTGGTGAGCCAAATGTAAATAAAGTCGGTAAAGTAACTCGTGCTCAGTTAGAAGAAATCGTTACGACCAAAAATGCCGATTTGACGGCGGCAGACATGGATGCTGCGGTGCGTACCATTGCAGGCACAGCACGTTCAATGGGCATTACTGTGGAGGGCGTGTAAATGGCTAAGTTAACCAAAAGACAAAAAGTCATCGCTGAAAAAGTTGACAACGAAAAGTTATATACGCTCGAAGAAGCGGTACAAATCTTAAATGAGTTACCACCGCTTAAGTTCAAAGAATCGTTGGATATCGCCGTCAATTTGGGCGTTGATCCCCGTAAATCGGATCAAGTGGTACGTGGTGCAACCAATTTGCCAGCAGGTACGGGCAAAACCAAACGTGTTGCTGTATTCGCCCAAGGTGCTGCCGCTGACGCTGCTAAAGAAGCGGGTGCAGACGTGGTTGGCTTCGAAGACCTTGCTGAAGATATCAAAGCGGGCAACATGGACTTTGACGTGGTGATTGCTGCCCCTGACGCCATGCGAGTTGTCGGTCAATTAGGTACGATTTTGGGTCCTCGTGGTTTAATGCCGAACCCAAAAGTCGGCACAGTAACACCAAACGTTGCTGAAGCGGTTGCTAATACCAAAGCAGGTCAAGCCACTTATCGTGTGGACAAAGCGGGTATCATCCATACGACGATTGGTCAAGTTGGATTTACCACTGAGCAAGTCGAACAAAACGCCAAGGCGTTATTGTCTGATTTGAAACGTGCCAAGCCTGCTACCTCAAAAGGCGTATACATTAAAAAAATCACGTTATCATCTACGATGGGTCCAGGCATCACCATTGATCCTGTGCCATATCGAATGGTGAAATAAACTGCTTTCATGCAGTCTGATAAAAAGTTTTTTAGAATTTTAAGATTTAGGTCAGCTTAGCTTAAGCTGTCTAAGACCGTAGGTAGGTAGGCTGTTTTTAATTTTAACGCTAATAGGTTAATAGTTAATTTCAGCCATCGCCGTTAATCGAAGTCCATGTTTTATTGTAATTTGAATATGGAATTTGACCTACGCAGACGGTGACCAAAAAGGATAGAGTAGTTTGGATTGACTGAAGTTTGGTCAATAAAGACGAGTCTGTTTTTGCGGTGCCGTTATTCACGTCATTAGGCGAATGAAATGATTTTATATCATCTCAAAAACCCAATGACATCGCCGTCAATTTAATTGGTAGGTTTGTACGTAAAACTGCCAATTAAAGAGATAATTAGGAGTCAACTTATGGCATTAACGCTAGAACAGAAACGTCAAGTTGTGGCTGAAGTGTCTGAAGTTGCTGCAAATGCTTATTCAGCAGTTGCCGCCGAGTATCACGGAATTGAAGTTGCTCAGATGACTGAGCTTCGTAACAATGCTCGTGAAAAAGGGGTCGTGCTCAAAGTCGTTAAAAACTCGCTAGCAAAGCGGGCTTTTGAAGGCACAAAATTTGAGTCCATGTCTGATAAGTTGACAGGTCCATTAATCCTAGCATTTTCAACTGAAGACTTGGGGTCTGCTGCTAGAGTCATTTATGACTTTAGTAAAGACAACAACGCTTTAGACCCGAAAATGGTATCGGTTGGTGGTGAAGTGTTTGGTCCTGAAGAGTTAGAACGTGTGTCTAAGCTCCCAACCAGAGACGAAGCATTGGCTATCCTCATGGCTACCATGAAAGCCCCTGTCACCAAGCTTGCTCGCACCATGAAAGAGGTGCCTGGCAAGTTTGTTCGCACTGTTGCAGCAGTCAAAGAATCCAAAGACGCCGCATAATTGACTTAATTTATGGTTTGTTGGAAATTTTAATGCCAAGAACCATTTTCAATCTAAATTTATTCTACTTATTGGAGAATTATCATGGCACTATCTAAAGAAGATGTGTTAAACGCAATTGCTGAAATGTCAGTCATGGACATCGTTGAACTTATCAACGATATGGAAGAAAAATTCGGTGTAACCGCTGCCGCCGCTGTTGCCGCTGCTCCTGCTGCTGCTGCTGGCGATGCTGGTGGTGCTGCCGCTGAAAAAGACGAGTTTGACGTTGTACTTGCAAGCTTCGGCGACAAGAAAGTTGGCGTTATTAAAGCGGTTCGTGAAGCCACTGGTCTTGGTCTTAAAGAAGCCAAAGAGTTGGTTGAAGGTGCTCCAGCTCCAATCAAAGAAGGTGCGAGCAAAGACGAAGCCGAAGAGCTTAAGAAAAAGCTTGAAGAAGCTGGTGCTACCGTTGAGCTTAAGTAAGCCAATTGGTTTAGCTGCATAGCTTGAGTTTTGCTTACTGTTTATTTAGTAAGCAAAAACTTTATAAAAAGTCAATAATGCGACTTGCATTATTGGCTTTTTTTTCGTATAATCTCGCCCTTGACTTTTATTGAATGGGTTGGCAACCATGACTGTCGTAATGAGTGAGCGTGTCAAAATGAGTAAAATGAATCGATTTGACCTTTTCCACTTTGCTTACGATGGCATGCAAAGTGTTTTTCATTCATTCTGTCAGCTGATTAATCGTCGTAGTACTACCTGTTCAAAGTTATTTCTAATCGTTTAGTTTGTAATTTCAAACCTAGGTGCGTTTGCATTTAGGGTTTTTTGCGTCCCATTTATTCAGTAATAAACTAACCAATTGCGACAGTTATCCAATTATTTGCGTCCAAATCTTTAATTTAAGATTTCATCCACACCGCTTATCCGTTCTTGTTTTCCATAGCCATAAGGAATTTCGATGACCTACTCTTATACCGAAAAAAAACGCATTCGCAAAAGTTTTGCCGAATTGCCCAATGTTATGGACATCCCCTATCTGCTTGCCATTCAAGTTGATTCCTATAAAAAATTCTTGCAGGCAGATAAAAAGCCCAAAGCCCGTGACAACATTGGGTTGCAAGCGGCATTTTCTTCCATATTTCCGATTGAGAGTAGCTCTAACAATGCCGAGCTACAATTTGTTGAATACTATTTAGGGACACCTGAGTTTGACGAGCGGGAATGTATCTTGCGTGGCTCAACTTATGCTGCCCCAATGCGGGTTAAAATCCGTCTGGTGATTAAAGACAAAGACAGTAAGGATAAGTCTAGTAAAGCGGCAATTAAAGACATCCGTGAGCAAAATGTGTACATGGGTGAAATTAAACTCATGACACAGAATGGTACTTTTATTATTAACGGGACAGAACGAGTCATCGTGTCGCAGTTGCACCGTTCGCCGGGTGTGTTTTTTGACCACGACAAAGGCAAATCGCACTCTAGCGGTAAGGTGTTGTATAACGCTCGCATCATTCCATATCGTGGCTCATGGTTGGATTTTGAGTTTGATGCTAAAGATTTGGTATATGCTCGTATTGACCGCCGCCGTAAATTATTAGCGACCATCATTTTACGAGCATTGGGCTTGACCACTGCTGAGATTTTGGACACTTTCTTTGACAAAGTAACCGTTTATCGTGGCGAGTCTCAATTTGAGATTGACTTAGTCCCAGACCGTTTGCGTGGTGAAATGGCTCAGTTCGATATTGTCGATGGTGATGGCAATGTGATTGTCGAGCAAGGTAAACGCATCAACGCCCGTCGTATTCGCCAAATCGAAGAAGCGGGTTTGAAAAAACTGGCAGTGCCTGATGAATATCTATATGAGCGTATTTTGGCGGAAGATATTGTGGTGGACGATGAAGTCATTGCCCGTGCCAATACGTTAATTGACCATGAATTGCTGGTGAAACTCAGTCAATCCGAGGGCAAAGATGCCATTAAGCAATTTGACATTTTGTTCACCAATGACATTGATCATGGCACTTACATTGCTGACACCTTGCGTGCCGACAGCACGCAAAGCCGTGAAGAAGCCTTGATTGAAATCTATAAGGTCATGCGTCCTGGTGAGCCACCAACGGTGGAAACGGCAGAAAAACTGTTTGAAAGCATGTTCTTTAACCCTGATCGTTATGATTTGTCTAACGTGGGTCGTATGAAGTTCAATCGTCGTTTAGGGCGTGAATTTGTCAACACCGATGACCCTGACAAGCAACGTGAGCAGGGTGTGTTGACCAATGATGACATCATTGCAGTCTTAAAAGAATTGATTGAGATTCGTAATGGGCGTGGCGTGGTGGATGACATCGACCACTTAGGTAACCGCCGTATCCGTTCTTTTGTTGAGATTACCGAAAATCAATTCCGTGTTGGTTTGGTGCGAGTTGAGCGAGCGGTCAAAGAACGTTTGAGTTCAGCAGAGTCAGACAATTTGTCACCCCAAGATTTGATTAACTCAAAACCTGTGGCAGCGGCAGTCAAAGAATTCTTTGGTTCAAGCCAATTGTCACAGTTTATGGATCAAAACAACCCGTTATCCGAAATCACGCATAAACGTCGGGTATCGGCATTAGGTCCAGGTGGTTTGACGCGTGAGCGAGCTGGCTTTGAGGTGCGTGACGTGCATAACACGCACTATGGTCGGGTGTGTCCGATTGAGACGCCTGAAGGTCCAAACATTGGTTTGATTAACTCATTGGCGACCTTTGCTCGTACCAATGACTTCGGGTTCTTAGAAACGCCTTATCGTAAAGTAGTTGACGGTAAAGTGACCGACGACATTGAATATCTGTCTGCCATTGAAGAAGTCGGCACGGTCATCGCTCAAGCGGATTCTGAATTGACCGATGACGGCGAGCTTGCCGAAGATATGGTGATGGTACGTAGCGGCGGTGAGTCGGTGCGTATGCCGAGCGATAAAGTCACGCATATGGACGTGTCGCCTCGTCAGGTAGTATCAGTGGCGGCAAGTTTGATTCCGTTCTTGGAACATGACGATGCCAACCGTGCCTTGATGGGATCAAACATGCAACGCCAAGCGGTTCCGACATTGCGAGCGGATAAGCCGTTGGTCGGCACAGGCATGGAGCGACACGTAGCTCGGGATTCTGGCGTGTGTGTCATCGCCAAACGAGGCGGGGTGATTGAGGACGTGGACGCTTCTCGCATCGTGGTGCGGGTCAACGAAGAGGAAATGCAAGCAGGCGAAGCAGGCATCGACATTTATAACCTCATTAAATACACCCGCTCGAACCAAAACACCTGTATTAACCAACGCATTATTGTCAACCAAGGCGATGAAATTGCCAGTGGGGACATTTTGGCAGATGGTCCGTCAACGGATTTAGGCGAATTGGCACTCGGTCAAAACATGCGTGTGGCATTCATGCCGTGGAATGGTTATAACTTTGAGGATTCCATTTTGTTGTCTGAGCGAGTTGTCAAAGAAGACCGCTTTACGACCGTGCACATTCAAGAATTGACCTGTGTGGCACGAGACACCAAGTTGGGTACCGAAGAAATCACGGCGGATATTCCAAACGTGGGCGAAGCGGCGTTATCTAACCTTGACGAAGCTGGCATTGTGTACATCGGTGCCGAAGGCGATGCTGGCGACATTTTGGTGGGTAAGGTTACGCCAAAAGGCGAGACACAGCTCACGCCAGAGGAAAAATTGCTACGGGCAATTTTTGGTGAAAAAGCTGCCGACGTGAAAGACACCTCGCTACGTGTGCCATCTTCTACAAAAGGTACGGTTATTGACGTACAAGTCTTTACCCGTGATGGCGTGGAAAAAGATACCCGTGCTCGGTCGATTGAAAAGGCACAGCTTGATGACTACCGCAAAGACTTAAAAGAAGAGTTACGCATCTTTGAAGAAGCGGCTCGTGGTCGTATCAGCACCTTGCTCGATGGGCAAGAAATTAGCGGTGGGGCTGGCTTAAAGTCCGGCACGACGCTAAAAGCCAAAGAGCTTGGTGAGATGAGCTTAGATACTTTACTCGACATTCAACCCGCCGATGAAGAAACTGCTGATCGATGGACGCAAATTGCTGAGGTCTTGGCGGATACGCAAAAAGACATCGACAGTAAGTTTGCCGAAAAACAACGCAAGCTATCGGCTGGCGATGATCTCGCTCATGGCGTACAAAAAATCGTCAAAGTATATTTGGCAGTGAAACGTCGTATCCAGCCAGGTGACAAAATGGCGGGTCGTCACGGTAACAAAGGGGTGGTTTCTCGCATCATGCCTGTCGAAGACATGCCTTATGATGAAAACGGCAACCCTGTGGACATCGTGTTAAACCCGCTCGGCGTACCGTCTCGCATGAACATCGGTCAGGTGCTTGAAACGCATTTGGGCATGGCAGCACGTGGCTTGGGTGATAAGATTGATCGCATGGTGAAATCGCAAGTAGCGGTGAAAGAATTGCGTGATTTCTTAGACCAAATCTATAACCAAGTCGGTGGTGAGCAGGTTGATTTGGCGAGCCTTAGCGACGATGACGTGATGGCACTCGCTCAAAACTTGCGTGCTGGTGTACCGATGGGTACGGCGGTGTTTGATGGGGCGAAAGAAACTCAAATCAAACAATTGCTTGAGCTTGCCGACTTGTCTACTACGGGTCAGCAAACCTTATATGATGGTCGCACTGGACAGAAATTTGATCGTCCTGTCACCGTGGGCTACATGTATATGCTCAAACTCAATCACTTGGTCGATGACAAAATGCACGCCCGTTCAACTGGCTCATACTCGCTGGTTACTCAGCAACCATTGGGCGGTAAAGCTCAGTTCGGTGGTCAGCGTTTCGGTGAGATGGAAGTATGGGCACTTGAAGCCTACGGGGCCACCTACACCTTACAAGAAATGTTGACCGTGAAATCGGACGACGTGGAAGGGCGTACCCGTATGTATAAAAACATTGTCGATGGCGAGCAGTACATGGATCCGGGCATGCCAGAATCGTTCAACGTCTTGACCAAAGAAATCAAGTCATTGGCGATTAACATTGAGTTGAAAGACAATCAGGCTTAAGCCCTTTTAGGTGTAGCTAGGACTCTATGTCTCACGTCCTATAACGCATACGTCATATTAATAAGCGGTTTGGTGGTCGTACTCATCATTAGATGAGTCACGCCAAACCCACAAAATGGAGAAGACTCTTGAAAGACTTACTCGACATCATGAAAAGCCCTGCCGACAATGGCAAGCGTGAGTTTGACAGCATTCAAATTTCTCTTGCTTCACCCGACACCATCAAGTCGTGGTCGCATGGCGAAGTGAAAAAGCCCGAAACCATCAACTACCGCACCTTTAAACCGGAGCGGGATGGTCTGTTTTGTGCCAAAATTTTTGGACCCGTTAAAGACTACGAATGTTTGTGTGGTAAATATAAGCGTCGCAAATTCCAAGGTGTGATTTGTGAAAAATGTGGCGTGGAAGTCACAACGGCAAAAGTACGTCGTGACCGCATGGGTCATATTGACCTTGCCAGCCCTGTGGCACACATTTGGTTCTTAAAGTCGTTACCAAGCCGTATTGGTTTGATGCTCGACATGACCCTGCGTGATATTGAACGGGTATTGTATTTTGAAAGCTATGTGGTGACCGACCCCGGTTTGACCTCGCTTGAAAAATACCAACTGCTTGATGATGAAGATTATTACAAAGCGTTGGAAGAGTTTGGCGATGAGTTCACTGCCAAAATGGGAGCAGAAGCGGTTCAAGATTTGCTCAAAGACATTGATCTTGATTTAGAAATTGATGAATTGCGAGAAGCCATCCCGCAAACGGGCTCAGAAACCAAACTTAAAAAAATGTCGAAGCGTTTGAAATTGCTTGAGGCATTCCGTGACTCAAACAACAAGCCAGAATGGATGGTGATGACGGTTTTGCCTGTTTTACCGCCCGATTTGCGTCCGCTTGTACCGCTAGAAGGCGGACGGTTTGCCACGTCGGATTTGAACGATTTATACCGCCGTGTCATTAACCGTAACAACCGCTTGAAGCGTCTGCTTGAACTAAACGCCCCTGACATTATTGTGCGTAACGAAAAGCGGATGCTACAAGAATCGGTTGATGCCCTGCTTGATAACGGTCGTCGTGGACGAGCCATCACAGGTAGCAACAAACGTCCGCTTAAGTCGCTTGCTGACATGATTAAAGGTAAGCAAGGGCGTTTCCGTCAGAATCTTTTGGGTAAGCGTGTTGACTATTCAGGTCGTTCGGTCATCGTGGTTGGTCCTACCTTGCGTTTGCACCAGTGTGGTCTGCCTAAGAAGATGGCACTTGAACTGTTCAAGCCCTTCACCTATGCCAAATTGCTGTCACATGGTATGGCAACGACCATCAAGCAAGCCAAAAAGATGGTCGAGCGAGAAGAGCCTCAAGTGTGGGATATGTTGGCGATGGTCATTCGTGAGCATCCTGTTCTGTTAAACCGTGCCCCGACTTTGCACCGTTTGGGCTTGCAAGCGTTTGAGCCTGTGTTGATTGAAGGTAAAGCGATTCAGTTGCATCCGCTCGTTTGTACCGCATTTAACGCCGACTTTGACGGTGACCAAATGGCGGTGCACGTGCCACTTACGTTAGAGGCACAGCTTGAGTCTCGTGCACTCATGATGTCAACCAATAACATTTTGTCGCCTGCCAACGGTGATCCCATCATTGTACCGTCGCAAGACGTGGTGTTGGGCTTGTATTACATTAGTCGCTCGGCGGTGAACGCCAAAGGCGAAGGCATGGTGTTCGCCACTGTCAATGAAGCCTTACGTGCGATTGGTTCAAATGACCTGCATGTTAATGCTAACATCAAAGTGCGAGTGACTGAGACACAAGTTGATGAAGACGGCAATGAAACTGAAACGACCAGCATCAAAGACACCGTAGCAGGGCGTTTGCTGATTTGGAATATCATGCCAAAAGGCATGGATTTTGAAGAGTGTAACGTTGAGATGACCAAAAAGAACATCTCAAAATTGCTGAACTCTTGCTACCGTAAGCGTGGCGTAAAAGACAGTGTCATGTTTGCCGACCAACTCATGTATTTAGGGTTTGCTCAAGCAACCCTGTCTGGCGTGTCGATTGGTATGGAAGACATGGTCATCCCGCCACAAAAAGAAGAATTGATCGAAGCGGCAGACGCTGAAGTCCGAGACATTGAAGAGCAGTTTGCTCAAGGTTTCGTAACCGCAGGTGAGCGATACAACAAAGTTGTGGACATTTGGTCTCGCACCAATGACAAAGTTGCCAAAGCGATGATGGATAACTTATCGACGGATGAAGTGACCAATGCCGATGGCGAAACGGTAGAACAAAAGTCGTTCAACTCGATTTATATCATGTCTGACTCAGGGGCTCGGGGTAGTGCAGCACAGATTCGCCAGCTCGCTGGTATGCGTGGCTTGATGGCAAAACCTGATGGCTCAATCATTGAAACCCCAATTAAAGCCAACTTCCGTGAAGGCTTGACGGTACTACAGTACTTCATCTCGACGCACGGTGCTCGTAAAGGATTGGCGGATACGGCACTGAAAACGGCGAACTCAGGTTATTTGACCCGTCGTTTGGTAGACGTGGCTCAAGATTTGGTCATTACTCAAGAAGATTGTGGCACGGACGAAGGCGTGCTCATGACACCGCACATACAAGGTGGTGAAATCATCGAGAAATTGGGCGACCGAGTGCTTGGTCGGGTGGTTGCCAAAGACGTGACCGATCGCAATGGCGAGATGTTGCTAGAAGCAGGGGCATTGATTGATGAGCATGGCGTGACCGTTCTGGATGATAATGCCATTGATGAAGTGTGGGTACGTTCGGTGATTACTTGTGACGTGCCACATGGCGTGTGCTCGCAATGTTATGGACGTGA